>JBEVND010000137.1:0-6488 GCA_040508285.1 Rariglobus sp.
GATCGTCTCCGCTACGATTAACCCAAGCCACATTCCGCCGAGGGCAAAACGCAGGCCGACGAAGATCCACGGCAACGCGGCCGGCAGCACCACGCGGCGGAAAAGCTGCCAGTTGTTCAACCCATACACGCGCCCGACCTCCACCAAGGCCGGATCAACCGAGCGCATTCCATAATAGGTGTTGATGTAAACCGGGAAGAAAACACCCGAGGCGATCAGCACGACCTTCATGTTTTCGCCAATGCCGAACCAGATGATGAAGAGCGGAATCAGCGCGAGATGCGGCACCGTGCGCTTCATGTGCATGGTCGTATCCAAAATCTCCTCACCGATGCGACTGAGCCCGGTGATAAAACCCAGGATCAATCCCAGTCCGCCGCCCAATGCCAGACCCGAGAAGGCGCGCTGCGCACTGATCAGCAAATCGGAAGGAAGACGCGTTTGCAGGAGATCGGCCAGCGCAAGCCCCACTTCGCTGGGCTTTGGCAGAATCTGCCGCGGCACCCAACCGGTCTCGGTCGACACCGCCCAAGCCAGAAGCAGAAACAACGGCAGCAACCAAGGCACGTAATGCCGGCGCCGGGGTAGAAACGCCGTCCAGCGACGGGCATCCACCACCACAACATCGGCCGTGGCGGTGCGCGCCGAAGCGCGGCGTTCTTCACGAGGCGTCTCGTTCAACGTCAAAACCGAGGAGTCCTCTTTCATAAGCCCGCCTCCTTGCCTGCCGGGCCTGCCGAAGGCTGGGCCAAGCCCCGATAAATATTCGGCGCGATCCAAGCCTGCAGGTCGAAATCTTTTCGGAACGCACGTTCATCGAGCAGAAACGCCTTGGTATATTCGATCGCTCGCAGTCCGCGTGCCGGCACCGGATCGGTGCTCCAGATTCGCAGCGGATAATGCTCGCGCAGGGCGGCATCGGAGAGATTCGAGGTCGTTTTCATAAACGCGTAGAAGTCGTCCGGATTTGCCCTCATGCGCACCACCGCCTCGGCGACCACTTCGTTAAAAACCCCGGCAAACTCGGGATGTCGTTCGAGGAAGGCACGTCCGCCCACCGTGACATACAAACCCGACAGTCCTTCGTGATCGTTGGAATTATCAAGCACCCGAAAGCCGCGTGCCTCCGGGGAAATGGCATAAAACGATTCCCCGTAGGCATCGATGTCACCGCGCAGCAAAGCCGCTTCGCCACCGCCGAGGGGAATCGTCACCAGTTCAACCTTGTCGCGGATGCCGGCGCGCTTGAGCAGCTCGTGAACGTAGTGCCAGCCGTTCGTCCCCACCATGCCGCCGGAAACTTTTTTCCCGGCGAGTTCCTTCACGGTGGCCGGACCGTCTTTGCGACCGATCAGGACCGTCTTGTATTCAAGTTTGTCGATGTTGATGAGCTGGATGTCCAGGCCGGCCCCCTTGCCGATGATCCCGCCCGTTTCGCCCGTCTGGTAAACATCGATCTGGCCGGCGGCGAAAACCTGATTCGCGGTCGGGCCACCCGAGCGGACGAACTCAACCTTGGAGATTCCGATCTTTGCCAGCGCGGGCTCCAAGAGACCCCGCGTGTAGGCATAGCCCACCGGGCCTTCGGGAATGTTTCCGGTATTGGCCAGGCCCACGTGGCCGAAACGCAACACGATGGGCGCGCCTGCGGCGGCCGTCGCCGACGTCTCGGTTTTGCGTTCGCAACCGGCGGTCCAGAACAACGCGGACATCAGCCCTAACAAAGAAAAAATACGGACGATCATCGGATCAGTGGAAGCCTTTGGGCGGAACGCCATTCAAGTGGTAGTTGCCAATGTGATACATGCGCCAGCGATCCGGATCGTGCAGAGTGTGCGTGCGTGCATTGCGCCAGTGGCGATCTAACCCGTGATGTTCGAGCGTCGCCCGCGCACCGGTGAGATTGAACAGCTCATTGGAGATGCGCACCGCCGCCTCGCCCGTGGCGAGACGCGCCTCGGCACCCGCGATCTGAGCCTGGATTTCGCTGTCGGGACCGGGATGCTTCCGCGAGTAATCGATGGCCTCGGCCGCACGGCGATAGAGTGCCTGCGCCGTGTGGAGCAGCGTGACCAGCTCACCGAATTTGTAGATGATCAGCGGCTCCTTCGCATGCTCGTCGAAGGGATTTTCAATCCACGGCCGCGCCTGCGTGTGAATGTAGTTTTTCAGGTCCGCAAGCGCTTCTTCGGCGATGCCGAGGTCGATCGCCGTATGGATAATCCCGCCAGTGTGCGCGCTCCCGCTACCTTTTCGGGTCATGGGGAAAATATTCTCATCAGGGATGAACACCTTCTCGAAAATCGTCGTTCCGCTCCCCGTGGTCCGCTGTCCCATGCCGGTCCAGTCGTTGAGCACTTTTAGCCCCGGCGCATCGCTGCGCGCAAAAAGCATCGAAGGTTCAGGATCGTCCGTATCCAAGGGAATCCATTGGGCGAAGATTGCGCCGGTGGAGTAATATTTTTTTCCCGTGATGAGATAGCCGCCGTCCACACGTTCTTGCAGGTGCGTGTGGTCATTGCGCCGCAGACGTCCGTTTTCGGAGTGGGCATTTCCGATGCGGTCGCCGTGCAGCACACGCTCGAAAAAGTATTTCACCTGCTCGGGCTTTCCGTTGGCGAGCACACGCAACCACACGAAGTGATTCTGCGGGATCTGACCGATGCTGGGATCCGCCGCGCTGAGGATGCGGAACACCTCGCCGACCGTGAAGGCTGACACATCGGCACCGCCGTATTCCTTGGGCACACTGATGCCGTAGAGACCGGCTTGGGTGATCAATTCGATCTCTTCAGCGGGAAGCTGACGCTTGCGGTCGCGCTCGATCGCACCTTTGCGAAAAATGTTCGCGAGACGCGTGGCCTCGGCGATGGCCTCTTCGTCGCTGCGAATGATGTTAACCGGGCGCTTGATCGGCAAGTGATCCCCGAGCGGACCGAACTGCGAATAAGGCGGAGCCTCGATTTCCTGAACGTTGGACATGACAGTGGTATCGAAAAATGACGAGTTGGAGAGGAACGAACTCAGGCGACGACGAGTTGTTTCGTGCCGGTGAGTGCGTGCACACGCGGGATGATTTCGGAGGCAAAAAGCTCCTGCTCCTCGATGTGCGGGAAAAATGAAAGCAGGAAGGTCGTGACACCCGCCTCGTAGAAATCGGCGAAGCGGCGGGCCACGCGATCGTAGCTGCCGACAAAGCCGGGCAACACGCCGCCGTTGGCACCGATGCGACGGGTCTCCCCGTATTTTTTGGCGTAGTGGATCGTCTGCGCCTTGGGATCGACCTTGGTCAGACGGATCTGCGCCGCCAGCTGGTCGGGAATGCCCTGCAAGTCGTAGAGCGACTCCAGATACTCCTCGGCGGCGGCGTCGGTCGCCCGCGTTGCCACGAAGCCGGTGGTGCCGAAGTCGAGGGCGCGTCCCTGGCGCGAACGCCCCGAGACGCTGGCGACGAGTTCCTTGGTGTCCTCAAGCGGACGGCCGTTGATCAGCCAGTTGTCGGCAAAATCCACGGCGTAGTCGCGCGCGGTTTCCGATTCTCCGCCGGCGTAAATGTAGGGACGATCCCGATACAGAGAGGCCGGCTTCAGGTTATAATCGCGGACGTTAAAATATTTTCCCTCAAAATTGACGGTTTTGCCCTCGATGAGATCACGCACGACCTGAATCCATTCGCGACCGTAGGCGTAGCGTTCATCGTGCTCGGGAAAACCGATGCCGGACTTCTCCAGTTCCGGGATGAACCAGGCGTTGACGACGTTGAGCGCGAAACGGCCTTCGCTGATGTCCTCGATGCCGAGCGCCAGCTTGGCAAGCACCACCGGATGGTAGAGGCGCGGTTTGATCGCAGCGATGATCTCGATGTTTTTCGTGACGGCGGCGGCCGCTGCGGACGCAGTCCAAGGCTCAAGAATTTCCCGCTCCTGACCGCCCGGGTTGATGGTGTGTTGCGCAAACAGCACCGAGTCGAAACCGACGCGGTCGGCACTCTGCACAACCGCTTTGGAAAAGTCCCAACGCGCAGGGTTATCCGCCAGCCCCGCGGGAGGCACGACCCATTGGCCGCGATAGGGAGCCCACAGGCCAAATCTAGGTTTTCTTTCGCTCATAATTTTAAGAGTTGGATCAAAACCTTCCTGCGAGATTCAGGATGGCTGTTGGTCACGGGCTTAGGACGTTTTTAGTTTTAAAAAGACGCGGGATCATCGGTGTTGATGAGCACCCCACATCCTAAGCAACGACGCTAAAGCCGAGGATTATTAATACATCCCAACCAAGATACTTAGGATTAAAATTTGATTTTTGTTCCGGTCCAAAACGCGTGCATAGCCCGTTTACTCCAGCACCGTTAGCTACATCTTCGATATTGACATAGTTAGTTCATGTATTAACTAAACATTATTCACGACGACTGGTCCACTGGAGTCTTGATTTGTCATGGAAGCCCGTCCGCGGGCTCCTCAATCGAACACGGCGGAGGCTTTCACGAGCCGACCGTCACCAGCCCGAGACCGTTATGATCACAAGCCAAGCTGTCGCCCAAGACATCGAATCCGTAGTTAATTCCCTCAGCGAAAACGAAGCCGATTTCGGCTCGTCTTCCGACGCCGAGTTCTCCGATCACCTCGATCGAGTGCTCCCCAAATCCGTCAAAAAATTCTGCATGCGACAGGCCGCCGAGCGCTTGAGCCCCGCCTTGTTGCACGTCGTGCAACAACCCACGATCAAACGTCGGGACCGGGCTCTGGCCGCGTTGATCGCCTTGATCTATGGCCCCACGCCTTTTGGCGGCGCCAATACGCTCAAGGAGGTCGCGATCCGCTACTCTATGACCGAGCAAAATCTCTACGCGTTGATGAATACCCAACGTGCCTTGCTCGCGCCCAGCCAGGCCACCCAGCCGCACGATTTTGAGCGGGCGGGTTAACTCCACGCGGTCACCATCCCACAGTCCTCAAGCCGCCCGAAGCGTCTGCATCGGGCGGTTTTTCGTTTCTAACGACTGCGCTGATTCCAAGCCACCAAGTCCGCGTAACGCACGCCGCGACCGCCGAAGATGTCCAACGCACTGCCCACCGTAAGATCCAGTTTGCCGGCGCTTGCTTGTTCGACTTTGAGCACGTCAGCCATCGTCGCTACGCCGCCCGCATAGGTCATTGGCCGTTTGCCCCACGCACCGAGGAGTGCCACGAGATCGGCGTCGATGCCGCCGCACAGGCCTTCCACATCCGCTGCATGAATCAAAAACTCCGCGCAACTTCCCGCCAGCCGGTCCAGCGTCTGCGGCGTCACGTCCAAGTCTGTCAGCGTCTGCCAACGGTTCATCGCCACGGTCCAGCCGGTCGCAGTGCGACGGCAGCTCAGATCGAGCACGAGTCGTTCGGCACCGACCCGGCGCACCAACGTCTCGAGACGATCGTTCAAAAAGCGTCCGTCCGAATCAAACAGCCACGAGGTCACAATGACGTGGCTCGCTCCGTGGTTGAGCCAGAGCTCCGCGTTGTCCGCCGTGATACCGCCGCCGATATGGAGCCCACCCGGAAACGCCGCCAACGCCTCACGCGCCGCCTCGTCGTTGCCCTGCCCGAGCTTGATAACGTGCCCACCCGTCAGGCCGTCTGCGCGGTAACGCGCCGCAAACGAACCCGCGCTCTCATCACTCACGAAGTTCTCGCGCAGCCCCGCGCCATCATCACGCAACGACCCGCCGACGATCTGCTTCACTTTGCCGTCATGGAGGTCGATGCAGGGGCGAAATTGGGTCATGGTTCGAAAAGCCTCGGACCGTAGGTGTGACGCTACATTAGGCAAGAAAGCAGACAGCCCCGCCCGAAACGCATTCGCGGACCGCCGCTCGCGCCAGCCGTCGCCCGTTTCACTTACGCGGAGCCGGCATTCCTGTATACACCAATGCCTCGTAGTCAGCGAAAGCCGTCGCCGACAACTCACGTTTCGCCTCGGCGGTGACGGCTGCGTTCCCGCGACCTCGCGCTACTTCCAACAACGCCCACACGTGATACAACCCCGCGTCGCGCGGGTAGGCCTTGAGCAGGCCCAAGATTTGGTGCTCCGCCGATCTTAACCGTCCTTCAGCGATTCGCTGGCGCAACGAGAACAGCAGCGATTCGGGCGGCTGCGTGAAACGCGCCTGCGGATAAAACACGTGCCCCAATAGCGAAGTAACTGGATACGCGATCACGCGCACCACCCGCCGCCCGATCAAAACCGCAGCTACCAACACGCAAGCGAGCCCCGAAAACGCTGGCTCCGCCGCCTCCCAGCCCTCGACCTGCGACGCCTTCAGCAGAAATCCACTGCCAACGACCAGCAGGGCGATCGCCAAAACCAAGGGAAGAAGGGTCACAACACGCCGCATAAAATCGGTTGTAACTAAGTGATGGAACCTACGCTTCGATTCAAGACCACACACCCCGTTCTCTCGGCCAGAAACGCCTGCGTGATTGCATTAAACACCCCGCACTTCCCCG
>JBEVND010000149.1:0-6648 GCA_040508285.1 Rariglobus sp.
AGGCGGGCGGGCGGGGCGTTGCGCGGACCGGGGCTGACGGGGAGCAGGTCGAGGCGCGGCTGGGCGACGAAATTGTGGGGCGTTTCGCGAACGATGCGCGAGAGCCCGTCGGGGCCGAGCAGGACCGGGGCGTTGGCCGGAGCGATGTTGGTGGAGCTCCAATCACCGTTGCGCGGGTCGTGTGTGGGCAGGATGCGCAGGCGGTCGTGGTTCTCGAGGATGTAGTCGAGGTGGTCGGTATCGCCGCAGGTGTAGGTCGGCACGGAGGCGAGCAGCGGTTTCTCGCCGAGATAAAACCGCATCAGACGCGGGACAAAGGCGTTGAGCGCACGGCTTTCGGCGATGCCGGTGCCGATGGAGTTGGCGATCACGACATTGCCGGCGCGGATACACTGGAGCAGGCCGGGAATACCGGCGCTCTCGCGATCGGTGGAGAAGACGACGGGATCGATGTGCGCGTCGTTTAGACGGCGATAGATGACGTCAACGCGTTCGAGACCGGCGATGGTTTTGAAGTAGACGCGGTTATCGAGCACCAGCAGGTCGTCGCCCCGGGCGAGCGGCAGACCCATCTTGCGGGCGAGGAAACTGTGCTCGGAGTAAAACGGATCGTGCGGGCCGGCGGTAAGAACGACGATCGAGGGGGCGCGGGCATCGTCGGGCGCGAGGCCGCGAAGATGATCGAGGAGCTCGAGCGGGAAGTTGATCACGCTGTGGTAATCGGGCAACGCGCGGTAGAGATCGGTGGCTTCCTGCGTCATGAAACGCCGGTTTTGCACCGCGTAACTGAGGCCGATCGGGGTGTTGGCGCGCGTGTCGTCAAAGAGCCAGCCGTTGGCGGTTTTGACTAAGTCGAAGCGGAGAAGGGTGGCCGGGCTGGCGCGGTCGGGTTCCAGGCCGAGGCAAGGACGGCGATAGTAAGGATCCGACAACACCAACTCGGGCGGGATGATCTGTTGTTGGAGCGCCTGTTGTCCGCCATAGAGATCGACGAGCAAGGCGTTAACGAAATGCGCGCGCTGACGGAGCGCGGACTCGAGCAACGACCATTCGGATGCATCGACGACGAGCGGCGTCGGCTCGAGTTCCCAAAACGGAAGTCCCACGGTGCCGGGAGCAAAGCCCACATCGGTGAGGCCGGCGTCGCGAATCGAGGCACGCAAACGGCTGCGCAACGGGCGAAGTTGCGCAGGATGGAGCGACGGGAGCTGTGGCGGCCGGACGGACGACATGAAACGAAAGGTGAATGAACAGACGGGCGGGCGGAAGGCGCAAGCACGCCGTTTGCCAGACGTTGGCGAACGCGATTTTTTGGCGATTGGCGTTTATCGGGCGGTTGGTTTGCTCGCGCGCATGCTTCCGCTTTGGGATATGCAGCCGCACAAGCGCGCGCCGGTGATCACGGTGCTGTTGATTTTGGCCAACCTCGGCGTGTTTGGCTACGAAGTCGTGCTTTGGTTAAGCGGAGACGGCGCGTTGGATGCGTTTTTAGGACAACATGCGCTGGTGCCGTCGCGGCTGTTGGCCGGATGGAATCAGGAGGAGCAGTGGCTGACGTTGGTCACGCACATGTTTTTGCACGGCGGCGTGGCGCACGTGTTGGGCAACTGCTGGTTCCTGTGGATTTTTGGCAAAAACGTGGAGGAACGCCTCGGGCCGTGTTTGTATTTGTTGTTTTACGTCGTAAGCGGACTGGGCGCGGCGGCGTTGCAGATCTTGGTGGAGCCGTCTTCGAGCGTGCCAATGGTCGGCGCGAGCGGGGCGATCTCGGGGGTGTTGGGCGCGTATTTTATCCTGCTGCCGACGTCGTGGATCATCACGTTGGTGCCGTGGATCGTGCCCATCCTGCCGGTGCCGGCGTTCGTGTTTTTGATCCTCTGGTTTGCGCTGCAAACGATGAACGGGTTCGGCGCGCTGATGAGCGGCACGGCCGGCGCGGGAGGGGTTGCGTGGTGGGCGCACGCGGGCGGCTTTCTCGCAGGCGTGTGCCTGACGCTGTGGGCTAAAAGCAATCGCTGGGTGAAACGACGTTAACCGTTTTTCAGTGCCTCAATGGCCGCCGAGCGTTCCGCGGCGCGCGTCAGATATCGCCGGGCTGGAGCAAGGCGGCGAACGGCGGTTTGTTGGCCGCTTTCATGTAGGCCTCCTTGGGCTCGATGGTGCCGTCCTTGACGCGGGCCATGAGGCTTTGGTCCATGGTGGTCATGCCGTCGGCGCCGCCGCCTTCGATGATGCCACGGATGTTGTTGATCTGGCCGCTGCGAATGGTGTTGGGCAGGGCTTCGTGCTGCAGAAGAATCTCGTGCACGGCACAACGGCCTTTGGGGATGCGTTTGCAGAGGAGCTGGGACACCACGCCGGCGAGGCAACTCGCGAGCATCACGCGCACCTGGTTTTGCTCGTCAGCGGGGAAGGCGTTGATGATGCGGTCGATGGTCTTCGGGGCGTTGTTGGTGTGAAGCGTGCCGAAAACCAACATGCCCATGCTGGCGCAACTCAGGGCGAGTTTGATGGTTTCGAGTTCGCGCATCTCGCCGACGAGCAGGATGTCGGGATCGTGGCGCATGGCGCCTTTGAGCGCGGCGCCAAAGGAGCGGGTGTGGTCGCCGACCTCCCGGTGAACGATGACCGATCGTTTGTCCTGATGGACGAACTCGATGGGGTCTTCGATCGTGATGATGTGCCGCGCGGAGGTGTCGTTAATGTAGTCGATCATCGCGGCGAGCGTAGTCGATTTTCCACTACCGGTGGGGCCGGTGACGACGACGAGGCCTTCGTTGAGGTGGCACAACTTCTTGAGCGCGGGAGGAAGCTTCAGGTCGTCGAAGGATAAAATCTTCGAGGGAATCTGTCGGAGAACGGCGGCCTGGCCCCAGTGGTTGTAGAGGAAGTTGGCGCGAAAACGGGCGACGCCGGGAATCTCGTGGGCGAGGTCGAGATCCTTCTTTTCGAGAAACTGTTTCCAGCGCTCGGGCGGGCAGATTTCCTGGAGGAGAACGGTCATCTTCTCGGCGGTCATGGGCGTTTCGCCGATGGGGAGGAGATTGCCGGAGATGCGTGCTTTTGGCGGAAGTCCGATGGTGAGGTGCAGATCGGAGCCGCCCTTTTCGAGCATGAAGCGGAGAAGCGTGTCGATGGCGGCCATGGTTTAAACGATGCGAGCTTTGAGCATCCGGTTGGGGATGTTTTGACGGGCGGTGTCGGCGGAGATGGAGCCGTTTTGATAGAGCTCGAAAACGACGTTTTCCATCAGGCACATGCCTTCGCGCACGCCGGTCTCGAGGACGTTGCGCAGACCTTGGGTTTTGCCATCGCGGATGAGGGCGACCACCGCGGAGTTAGCGACGAGGAGTTCGCAAGCGAGGACGAGGCTGCCGTCGGTGGCGGGGAGCAGGCGTTGGCAAAGAATGCCGCGAAGGCTTTCGGACACGCTGGCGCGGATCTGCGATTGTTGCGAAGGCGGGAAGACGTCGAGCAGGCGGTTGAGAGTCGTGGCGGCGTCACTCGTGTGCATCGTGCCGATGACCAAGTGGCCGGTTTCGCTGGCGGTGATCGCCATCTCGATCGTTTCCAAGTCGCGGAGCTCGCCGATGACGATGACGTCGGGGTCCTCGCGGAGGGCGCCTTTGAGCGCGGTGGCGAAACTTGCCGTGTGCGCCCCGACCTCGCGTTGGGTGAGGTTGCAATTCAACGCGGGCTGCACGACCTCGACGGGATCTTCGACGGTGATGATGTGGTCCTGGCGCGTCTCGTTGAGTTCGGCGACGAGGGCGGCGAGCGTTGTGGTTTTGCCGGAGCCGACGGGGCCGGTCACGAGGATCAGGCCGTTGTGGTAGCTCAGGAGTTTTTTGACGGTGTCGATGCTGCGCAGGCCGAGTTCTTCGAGTCGCGGGATACGCGCCGGCACCATGCGGTAGGAGCCCGCGGCGCCGCCTTTGTGGAACAGCAGGTTGACGCGGTAACGGTCGCCGGCGTCCAGGGCCAACGCGTAGTCGAGGTCGCGGTTGGCTTGAAAATCGGTGCGTTGGTCCGGCGTGAGTAGCGCGAGGTTGAGGCGCAGGGCTTCGTCGGGCGTCAGCCGGTGATCGCCGAGGAAAACGATCGCGCGGTTGTGGCGGATAAACGGCCGGGTGTTGGCGGAGAGGTGAAGGTCGCTCGCGCCGTAGCGGGCGCATTCTCGTAACAGCAGGCGAAGGGCGGCGGCGACACTGGGCTCGTCCATCGCGCCGAGGTTGGCGAACGCCATGCGCGGCAATTTGGGCGGGCCGCTCGCGGTGGAAGCCGCCATGAAGGGCGGGGCGGTGTTGCCGGTTGGAAATCGCGTGCCGCCAGTCTTGGCCGGGGTAGGCGGGGATGACTCGAACGGGTCATCGGCAGGAGCGTTGATTTTGCCTTTGCTGAGCGCGACGGTCGCAAGGGTCTCGAGCGTGGACAGTTGGTCATCGGCCACGTGGCCGTCGTCGATCAGCTGTTGCGCGAAATCCATGAGTTCTGCGGACGGCGGCAGGACGGCGCGGACAGCGAGCGCGTGTTCGAGGGTGAACAACCCTTGATCGACACCGAGACGGACAAGCCAGCGAATCTCGTTTTGCATGATGGTGACCGTGGGCGGGTTGAACGAAAAGTGTGCCGGCGGCGGCGGCGTAGCCAAGCGCCAATAAACAACAACTGGGCAGTGGGTGCGACCAACCGAAGACCTTGGCTAGGCGGGTTGGCCCGGTCGCGACCATATCGAATGTTGCAAAGCCGGTCGTTTAGCAGACGCTGCGAGGCTTAACCCGTTCATTCATGTTACGAAAGATCATCACGAAGCTGCGCGAGACATTCGCCCCTTCGTCCCCAGCCAAGCCCGAGCTCAAGGGCGGCCACCCTGTTTACGACGTCAAACCCAAGTCCGCAGGCCAGCGCAGTGAAAAACCGCGCGAACGCAGTCCAGGTCCGGGCCCCAAAAGCGGGCCCAAGCCTGCCCAGCCCCACAGCCATTCCGGTGGCGGTGCGCCTCGTCCGAAGTCCGAACATTCTCATCCGCAACCGCATCGCGAAGAACGCCGACGCGAAGGCGGTCACTCAGGCGGCGGCCCTCGTCAAGATCACGGCGCCCAACAACGCGGCCCCCGCTCCGGTGCCGGCCCGCGGTCCGGTGAACGGTTTGAAAAACGCGAAAAACCGGTCGTCGATCAGTCTTTCGACGGCCCGCAGCGCGCCCAGATCAAGCCGACCGTGCAGGTGGACATCCCGAAGCAGGACACGGCGTTTTCCAAGCTCGGGCTGAGCGATGCGATCGCGTTTGCCGTCGGAGAGATGGGCTACAACGAGCCCACGCCGATTCAAGCGCAGGCGATCCCCGTGATCCTCAATGGTCAGGACGTCATCGGCTCCGCCCAGACGGGCACGGGCAAAACGGCGGCCTTTGCGCTCCCGTTGATGAACCGGCTCGGTTCGCACCAGCGCAAAACGCGCTGCCTCGTGCTCGAGCCGACGCGCGAACTGGCGTTGCAGGTGGAAGAGGCGTTTCAGAAATACGCCAAATACACCGACCTCACCGTCACCGTGGTGTATGGTGGTGTTGGATACGGCAAACAACGCGACGATCTGGCGCGCGGCGTGGACGTGATCGCGGCGACCCCGGGGCGTTTGCTTGACCATCTTGAGCAAGGAACCGCCAGCCTCGAAGGCGTGGAGATTCTCGTCCTCGACGAAGTCGATCGCATGTTGGACATGGGTTTCCTGCCCGACGTGAAACGCATCATTCAAAAGTGCCCCAAGGCGCGTCAGACGTTGTTCTTCAGCGCGACGATGCCGCCGGAGTTGGCGCAGTTGTCCACGTGGGCGTTGCGCGAACCGGTCGAGATCAAGATCGGCCAGCGTCGCTCGGCCGCCGAAACGGTGGCGCATGCGTTCTACCCGGTCGTCGCCAGCCAGAAGTTCGATCTCCTCATCGAGCTGCTCAAGCGCACCGAGTTTAAGAGCCTGATCATTTTCACCCGCACCAAGATGGGCGCTGATCGTATCGCGCATCGCTTGGAAGCAGAGAAACACACGGTCGGCGTGATCCACTCGGATCGCAGCCAGCGCGAACGCGTCGAGGCGCTCCAAGGTTTTAAAGACGGCAAGTTCGAGGTGCTCGTCGCGACCGACATCGCTGCGCGCGGCCTGGACATCGCCGGTGTGTCGCACGTGATCAACTACGACGTGCCAGAGAACGCCGAAGACTACGTGCATCGCATCGGCCGCACCGGCCGTGCGCAGACCAACGGCGATGCGTTTACCCTCGTGACCGAGGACGACGTGCGCGACGCGCGCTCGATCGAGCGTTTCATCGGTGCCGGTATTGAGCGGAAGAAGATCGAGAACTTCCCTTACATCTACTCGGCGTTGTTCGACGAGAAGGCGCTGGCCGAAGCCGCTCCGCCGCCGAAGCCGAAGAGCCGTCTCATGCGCGGCTCGCGTTGAGCGAGCGAGTTGGCCGGTAACAAGCGGCCTGCGAAAACGAAAAAGGCCGGTCCGAATTTTGGACCGGCCTTTTCGTTTTTGAGGGCGTGACGGGCTGAACGCCACGTCTGCGTTTACTTTCCGTGCTGCTGGGCTTTGGCCATGAATTCGCTGATGTCCAAACCGATGGCTTTGGCGACGCCGAGGCCGTAGGCG
>JBEVND010000158.1:0-5555 GCA_040508285.1 Rariglobus sp.
CAAAGAGCAGGACGTGCTCATCGTCGGCGCCGGTCTGACCGCCACCGACATCATCGTGCAGCTCGACCGTCTCGGTCACCGCGGCACGGTGCACGCACTCTCGCGTCGTGGCCTCCGTCCACGCCCGCATGTCGTCGGCGTCGCGCCGCATCCCGCGTTTCTTGACGCTGCCGCGCTCCCCACGACGGTGCGTGACTTAATGCATCGCGTGCGTGCGCAGATCCGGGCCGGTGGAGACTGGCGCGCGGTGATCGACTCGCTCCGCCCGTTTTCGCATGCGCTCTGGCAGGGTTTTTCCTGGGAGGAACGCGGACGCTTTATGCGTCACGTGCGCCCGTTCTGGGAGGTGCATCGCCACCGCATCGCCCCGCAGGTCGCCGCCGCGCTCGATCGGCTGGTCGACGCAGGTCGCGTCAAATTCTACGGCGGCCGTCTGCAGTCCTTGCGCGAAACGTCCACGGGGGCTGAAGCCGTTTTCCGCAAACGTGCGTCCGAGGAACTCGTCACGCTCAACGTGGCGAAGGTCATTAATTGCACCGGCCCGCGCACGGATTATTCGAAGTATCAGCACCCGCTCTACATCAACTTGCTCGCGCGTGGTCTGATCGATCACGACCCGCTCGCACTCGGCTTGCATGCCGCGCCCTCGGGCGAAGTTTACCGCTACCGCGGGCCCTTGAGCGGCTGGCTCTACGCGATTGGCGCACCGTTGAAAGGCGTCTTGTGGGAGTCCACCGCTGCGCCCGAAATCCGCGTGCAGGCGCGCCAGATCGCCGAGCGCGTGCTAGGTGTCACCGCGGCCTGAGTTTAACCTGAAAGTTTTCCAACGTATTATGAGCAACGATCTATTCCGTAATTATGTCGCCGAGGTGAAGTCACGCATCCGTGAGGTGAGCGTGGAGGACTACCTCAAGGAAGTCGCCACCGGCGCGAAGCCCGTGTTGATCGACGTGCGCGAGGCCTCCGAAGTCGTCCGCGGGCATGCGCCGGACGCGATCTTGATCAGCCGCGGAATTCTGGAAGGTGAGATCGAAGACGAGATCACGGATTTGAGCACGCCCGTGGTGCTGTCGTGCGCGAGCGGCAACCGTTCGGCCTTTGCCGCCGAGAGCCTGCAACGCATGGGCTACACCAACGTGCGCTCGCTCGCCGGTGGCTTCAAAGCCTGGGCCGCCGCCGGACAACCGGTGGTGAAATCTTAAGCGTCGGGCGCAACGCCCTTGGTGGGCGTTGTGTCAAAACATGCGGCTCACGCCCACGGTCGTGAGCCAGTGTGTGTATTCGCGGCCGGGTTTGTTGGCTACGGCGGACTCGCTCCATTCGCGGCTGAGGCTGAGATCCAGTTTGGTTTTCGGCCCAAAGGTCCGCGTCACACCGAGCGTGCCGGTGTAAATCCAGTCCACGCGTTCGTTCGCCGTCGTGCCGTAGTCGTGGTTGTCGCCCACCTGCACGTCAGCGGCGAGCGTTGCGCTCCAGCGCGCGTTGACCTCATGCTTCCACTGCACGTTGCCGGCTGAGTTTTGATAGGCGCCGCGACCGCCGGAGGAAAGCCAGAGGAAGTCTTTGTAGGTGAATCCCACTACGTTTTTCGCATCGGGTTTCCAACTGACCGACGCTTCCAGGTAACGTCCCGTGCGCGAGCGATCGAAGCCGTTGGCGACGTCCGGGCCGTAGTGCCTGAAATCCGGTCCGCCCGCCAGCCGCACGCTCAGATCGGGACGGGGATGGCCTTCCACTCCCAGCAGGACGCGCGTGAGTGTGTTGGTGTAATTATGCGAGACCCCGAGCAGGTCTGCCTGCCGCTGTTCGCCCGTCCGCACGCCGACGACCACGGCAAAGTCGTCGACGACAAATCGTCCGCCATCAACTCCCACAGTCCATTCGGAGCGATCCACATAGTTCGCGTAACCGGGTGTCGATGCGTGGCGTGTCTGGAAATCCTGACTGACGGAGTCGGCAGCGCCGCGCATGAAACCGGCGTCAAACGTGCGGGTGATTTGCCCGGCGAGTTTGGTATTCAATTGGTCACGACGCGCACGCACCGCCGCTCCACCGATCGCAGGCGCGCCGCCGGCATGACCATATACCGGTGAATCGTCGGCGCCGTCCACGAGCACGACGTTTCCTTTAAGCGAATAGCTCCACGGCCCGGCTTTTCCCTGTGCTCCTAAATCGACGCGGTGGTCATCGTGTCGCTCGTCCGAAAACGCTTCGTAGCGCACCAAGCCCACCGAGTAGCCCGCATCGAGCTGGAGGGCAGGGGAGCGCTTCCACGTTACGTCGAGCCCTCCGGCGACGCGCGTAAACCAGGAGCCTGCGCGATCCGGAACGCCACCGGGAATCACGGTGGCCGAGCGGTCCTGGAGAAACACGTTGTCATCATAGCCGCCCTGCGCGCTCAACAAGGGACGTAGCGTCCACGACGATTTGGGCGCATCATGCGCACGGGCGGCAAGTCCGACGAGCGCCAGACACGCACAGAGAAAACGAACGGATTTCATGGCGGTCCCAGTTTGGGCTCCCGCGGCGGTTTCGCCAAAGGCTATCACGGTGCATTCCTTGGCGAAGAGAGCGCAGCGTTTGTCGCCGCGGTGTCGCTGGGGCGTGAGCCGCGGAGTTGACACGGTTTCGCGGCCGGCTTGTAACTCTCAATCGTAATGCGTCGCCTGTTCTCATCGATCGTCTGGCTTCTCGCAGTCCTTTGGCTGCCGGCTACGATGCATTGTGGACTGGAAGCCGCCGGGGTTTTCGACCACGGCCATGCGGATACCGATCACGGTTGTGCGGTCGCTTGCTCGGCCGATGCCTGCGCCAACGTCGAGGACGGAAACTACAAGACGCCCTCTGGTGCGCTTAAGATTCCTGCGCCGGTTCTGACGCTGTGCGTGTTTCAGTTGATCGATCTTTTGCCTGAGAATCGCGATGTCGTCATGGTGACGGTCTCGCCTGAGCGGAGCGATCCGCCACCCGAACTGGCCTGCACCTGGCAGTTCACCGCTCGCACGGCCTTGTTGCCGGGAGCTCCCAGCTTCGTCGCTTAATCCGTCCCTGCGCGGACGGATCTGCCCTGCCTCTGGTCGCTTCACGCCTGCGCGCGTGGATCGCTGTCATCTCAACCCACCGTTGGCTCTTTTGTTTCCCATGCTCCGTCCGCTCCTTTTTCTCCTCTCCATCGTCGGCTTGTCCGCGCAAGAACTCTCGCTCGCCGAGGCCTTGCGCCGCGCCGACGCGCAAAACCCCGCTTTGCTCGCCCAAGGTTACGCGGGCCGCGCCTCCGCCGCGCTGATTGATCAAGCCGCCGTGCGGCCCAATCCCACGCTCGATCTTGCCCTGGAAAACTTCGCTGGCACCGGCGCCCTCCGTGGCGTCGATGGTCTCGAAACCACCGTGCAAGTCAGTCAAGCGCTCGAGCGCGGGGGTAAACGCGACAAGCGCGTCACCGCCGCCCGTCGCGAACGCGATGTCGCCGATCGTGAATACGCCGTGCATCGCGCCGAGGTGTTCGCCGCCACCGTTGCTGCTTACGTGGGCGTGATTGCCGCGCAGGAGCGCCTTGCGCTCTCCACGCAGTCGCTTGCCCTCGCGCAAGAAACCACCGACGCCGTCGCCGTGCGCTTCAAAGCCGCCGCCGCGTCGTCGGCCGAAGGCGCGCGTGCCCGCGCTACATTGGCTCTCGCCCGCGCCGAGCACACGCGCGCCGAGTCCGCCCTCGCTCAAGCTCGCGCCTCGCTGGCGGCGTCGTGGGGCGGGGCAGGGGGCGATGTCCCCACGCTCCCTCGCACGTTGCCCGTGCCGGCCGAGCTTCCCGCGCCCGACGTGCTCCTCGCCAAGCTCGCCGCGCACCCGCGTTTCGATCTTCAACAGGCCACCGTCGCCAGCCGCCGCGCCTCGCTTCAACTCGCCCAGTCTCAGGTCTCCCAAGACGTCACGGTCGCCGGTGGCGTGCGGTTTCTCCGTGAGGGTTCCGACGCCGCGCTCGTCGCCGCTGTCTCCGTGCCGCTCCCCTTCCGCGGGCAAAACCAGGGCACCATCCGCGCCGCGCGCGAAACCCTCGCCGGCGCCGAGCAATCGTCCCTCGCGCTCGATGCGGGATTGCGCGCCGCGTTCACCGCCGCGTGGCAGGAATTGCAGGTGGCGCTGACCGTTGCTCGCGATCTACGCCGTGATGCGTTGCCCGAAACCGAGTCGGCGCTGACCCAGCTCCGGCGCGCCTACGAGCAGGGCGAACTCCCGCTCACCGACGTGCTCGACGCCCAGCGCGCCCACGCCGTTCTCCGCCGCGAGATCCTCGATGCCGACATCGCCGCCGCGACCGCCCTCGTGCGCGTCGATGCGCTCACCGATTCCTCCTTCCCCCTTACCACAGCTCTGCTCTCCGCCCAATGAAACGTTCCGTGCTTTCCCTCGCCACCGCGCTCCTGTTCGCGCTCCCGTTGTCTGCGCAAGACGCCGCCGCGACCCGTCGCGCCAACACCGTTGTGCTCGACGAGACCGGCGTGAAAAACCTCCGTATCCAAACTGTCGTCGTCGAGCCGGGTAACTTCGAGGAAACCGTCTTCGCCCTCGGCCGCATCGAGGTGTATCCGGGTAACCGCGCCGTCGTCAGCAGTCGCATCGCCGGTCGCGCTCAAAAGGTCAGCCTCAAGCTCGACCACTCCGTCAGCGCGGGCGATGTCGTCGCCGTGGTCGAGAGCAGGCAGATTGGTAACCCGCCTCCTTCCGTCGAACTCACCGCGCCCATCTCCGGTCTCGTGAGCGCCGTCCGTGTCGTCGCCGGCGAGCCCGTTGATCCCGACAAGCCCCTCGCCGAGATCATCGACCTCTCAAAAGTCTATGCCCTCGCCCGTGTCCCCGAGTCGCTCGCCAGTCGCCTCAAGCGCGGACAACGCGCACACATCACCGTCGCCGCCGTGTCGGGCGAGACGTGGTCGGCCGAGCTCGAGCACTTCGGCGCCGCCGCCGATCCCGTGAGCGGCACCATCGAAGCTGCCTTTCGCGTCGCCAATCCTGAGCACACCCTCCGCCCCGGCATGCGCGCCGAGTTCTCCATCGTCACCGCCAAGCGCCCCGATGTCACCAGCGTCCCGCGCGCCGCCCTTCAGGGCACACCCGCCAACCGCTTCGTTTACGTCAAAGACTTCGATCTCCCCAACGCCTTCATCAAAACCCCCGTCGTCATCGG
Source organism: Rariglobus sp. (assembly GCA_040508285.1). Classification (GTDB taxonomy): domain Bacteria; phylum Verrucomicrobiota; class Verrucomicrobiia; order Opitutales; family Opitutaceae; genus Rariglobus. Next base: position 5,183 of record JBEVND010000158.1, read on the forward strand.
CGAGAGCAACGACCGCTCCGTTGAGATCGTCAGCGGACTTCTCCCCGCCGACGAAGTCGTCACCCAGGGCGCCTACTCGCTTGCCTTCGCCGGCGGCGGCACGCTCTCGCTGAAAGAAGCCCTCGACGCCGCCCACGGTCACGAACACGCCGCCGATGGCTCCGAACTCAAGGCCGGCGTATCCACCTCCTCAGGACACAACCACGCCCATGGCGACGGCGATGACCACGACGACCACGTCCACGAGAGCGCACTGCTGTGGAAGATTCTCACTGGCGTCTTCTTCGTTGCCTTCGTGGTGACGCTCTTCGCCAAAAAGCCCGCCGCTCCGCGCACCCACACCTGAGGCTCTCACCATGTTAAACCGCCTCAT
>JBEVND010000177.1:0-3965 GCA_040508285.1 Rariglobus sp.
GCGCAACTCCCAGCGCGGTTGAAAGCGTGCCATCGATGCCGTTGGCACCACGGTTAACAAACACGCGAAGCTCGCGATCATTGGCCGGCCAGAAATATTCGGCGTCGCGCACCGGCATGCTGTTGGCGATGAAGATCGGAGTGCCATCGGGCAACGCTTGCGCGAGTTCCCACACCACGCGTCCCTCAAACCCTGCCGCGTCCGCCATGCTCGCATCGATCACCCGCCGGGCCGCACGTTCCGCCGCACTCCAAGCCGCCGTGTAGTGGCGCACCTCTGCGGCGATTTCGCCGGCAGGCGCGTTCAAAACATCTTCGATACCACAACGAATCCAGCGCGCCGGCGAATGGAGTGCATCACGATTTCTCTCGGCGGCCGACAAGATCATCACCGGCACGCCCAGACTCTCGATCCACGCGCGCAAAACTTTGCTCGTCGGCCAGTTTTCCACGCAAACGATGAGGTCGGGCCGCAACGATTTCGCGGTCGCTTCCGAACGTAGAATAACGTCGTAAGTGGTGACCAGCGTCACGGCCTTCGACGCGTGCGACCGCAGCGGGTTCAATGCGTCGGCAAGCACGGGCCAGCCGCGTTCTTCAGCAAAGCGCCACACCGCCGCGCTCCAGACGTCCGCATCCACTGGCTGCGCGGGACCCGCGATGATCAACCCGCGGCCTTTTTCAGGTAATGAAACACCGGTGAACGGCTCCGGTTTAGGCGCGAGAAACTCCGTAAAAAACGATTCCCAGTCGTGCGACTGCAGGGCCTTCGCGCTCTCGTTTTCCAGCGGTGCGAGCGGATCGCGGAAAGGGGCGTTCAGGTGAACAGGGCCACGTTGCGCACGATCTACCGCGTGCACCACCGTCTGTCGCAGATAACGCAGCATCGACACCGTGGGTTCGGGCACCGCGAGTTCGTGATAAAACCGCACGAAGCCACCGAAGAGTTTTTGTTGGTCGATGGTCTGCCCCGAGGTGCAGTCGCGCATCTCCGGCGGACGGTCCGCCGTGATCACGATTAAGGGAACACCGCTCTCATGCCCCTCGATCACCGCCGGATAGTAATTCGCCCCCGCCGTCCCGCTGGTGCAAACGAGCAGCACGGGGCGGCCTTTTTGCTTCGCCAAGCCTAGCGCAAAAAACGCCGCCGAACGCTCGTCGAGCACCGGAATCGCTTCTACGCCAGGATGCAACGCCAGCGCCATCGTGAGGGGCGTGGACCGCGATCCCGGGGAAATCACCGCCTGTGTCACGCCGCAGCGCACCAGCGTTTCTGCCAGAACACTGCACCACAAAGTGTTGGTATTTCGGAAATCCAAGGGCGTCATTCGCTCCTACCGTTGCCCACCGCCGCCAACCGATCAACTCGGTTTCGCAGGGATTATCGGCCATCAAACTTCCCTATCGCCAAGCCGCGCCGCGCCCTGTTCAGATTGAGGCCATTTTTTCGACCATGTTGATTCTCCGCGGCTCTCCTGCCCTCTCACCGTTCCGCCTCCAGAAGCTCCAGCAAGACCTCGTCGCCGCCGGACTCCCCGTGCAGGCCCTTAGCGCCGAGTTTGTGCACGTCGCGGAGGTCGCATCTCCGTTGAGCGGCCCTGAGAACGACGTCCTCGTCAAGTTGCTCACTTACGGTCCCAGCCGCGCCTCCGTCGCTGTTAACAACGGCCTCGTGCAAATCGTCGCGCCCCGCCCCGGCACCATTTCGCCATGGTCGTCCAAGGCCACCGACATCGCCCATATCTGCGGCCTTTCAACCGTGCAGCGCGTCGAGCGCGTCATCGCCTACACCTTCGATCTCGGCGGCGCTTCGCTCTCGGCCGACGACACCAAGCTGCTCACGTCGAAACTCCATGACCGCATGACGCAGGTCATTTTCACGGATCTCGATGCCTGCGCCGCACTCTTCAGCCACGAACAACCCCGCGCCCTCACCAGCGTGCCGGTCCTCGCCCAAGGCCGCGCCGCTCTCGTCGCCGCCAACACCGACCTCGGCCTCGCCCTCGCCGAGGACGAAATCGATTACCTGGTTAAGTCTTTCACCACGCTCAACCGCGACCCGAACGACATCGAGCTGATGATGTTCGCGCAAGCCAACTCCGAGCACTGCCGGCATAAGATTTTCAACGCCACCTGGGACATCGACGGCCAGAAACAAGACCACTCGCTGTTCCAGATGATCCGCAACACTTACAAGTTGCACAGCGAGGGCATCCTCTCCGCCTACAAGGACAACGCCGCCGTCCTCACCGGCTCCACCGGCGGCCGCTTCTATCCGGATCCGACGACCCGCGAATACTCCGCCCACGAGCAGCCGATTCACATCCTCGTCAAGGTCGAGACGCACAACCATCCGACCGCCATTTCGCCCTTCCCCGGCGCCGCCACCGGCTCCGGCGGCGAGATCCGCGACGAAGGCGCCACCGGCCGCGGCTCCAAGCCCAAGGCCGGACTCACCGGTTTCACCGTATCCAATCTTAAACTACCCGGCGCCATCCAGCCTTGGGAAAAGGAAAACGGCAAACCCGGCCGCATCGTCTCCGCCCTCGACATCATGATCGACGGCCCCCTCGGCGGCGCCGCCTTCAACAACGAGTTCGGCCGTCCCGCCATCAACGGCTACTTCCGCACGTTCGAGCAGGAAGTGCCCTCCTACGACATCTCCAAGCCCGAAGCAACGGAGCTCCGCGGTTACCACAAGCCCATCATGCTCGCCGGCGGTCTGGGCAACATCCAGGAAGGCCATGTCGAAAAGGGCGCGATCAATCCCGGCGACCACCTGATCGTCCTCGGGGGTCCCGCCATGTTGATCGGTCTCGGCGGCGGCGCGGCCAGCTCCATGGCCAGCGGCTCCGGCAACGAAGACCTCGATTTCGCCTCCGTCCAGCGCGACAACGCCGAGATGGAGCGCCGCTGCCAGGAAGTCATCGACCGCTGCTGGGCGCTCGGCGCCGAGAACCCGATCTCCTTCATCCACGACGTCGGCGCCGGTGGCGTTTCCAACGCCCTCCCCGAACTCGTCAACGACGGCGGACGCGGCGGACGCTTCAACCTCCGCAAGCTCCCCAACGACGAGCCTGGCATGTCCCCGCTCGAGATCTGGTGCAACGAATCGCAGGAGCGCTACGTCCTCGCCGTTCCCGCCGCCCAACTCGCCGTCTTCGAAAAACTCTGCGAACGCGAACGCTGCCCCTTCGCCGTCGTCGGCGAAGCCACCGAGGAAAAGAAACTCGTCCTCGAAGATCCTCATTTCAAGAACACGCCGATCGACATGCCGCTCGAGGTCCTCCTCGGCAAGCCGCCACGCATGCACCGGAAAGCGGATACACTCCGCCGCCGCGAAGAACGCCTCGATCTCCAGCACCTCACTCTCAACGAGCTCGCCGAGCGCGTCCTCGCCCACCCGACCGTCGCCGACAAAACCTTCCTCATCTCCATCGGCGACCGCACCGTCACTGGCCTCATCGCCCGCGACCAGATGGTCGGCCCGTGGCAGGTTCCCGTCGCCGACGTCGCCGTCACCGCCGCCGCATTCGATGTTTACACCGGCGAAGCCATGTCGATGGGCGAGCGCACACCCGTCGCCGTCAACAACGCCGCCGCCTCCGCCCGCCTCGCCGTCGGCGAAGCCCTCACCAATCTCGCCGCCGCCCAGATCGGCGACATCGGCAAAGTGAATCTCTCCGCCAACTGGATGGCCGCACCCGCGCTCCCCGGCGACGGCGCCGATCTCTACGCCGCCGTGAAAGCCGTCGGCATGGAACTCTGCCCCGCGCTCGGCATCACCATCCCCGTCGGCAAGGACTCCATGAGCATGTCCACCGTCTGGAAAGACGCCGCCTCGGGTGAACAAAAACGCATCACCGCGCCGACCTCGCTGATCATCTCCGCCTTCGCGCCCGTCGCCGACATCCGCGCAACGCTCACGCCGCAACTCCAGCACATCGCCGACTCCGTCCTGCTCCT
>JBEVND010000183.1:0-3610 GCA_040508285.1 Rariglobus sp.
GGCCCTTTTGGCGACATCAAGGAAGCATCATCGGCGTCTAGCCGATTAATATCTTCCACCCTTGTCGGGCACCAAGCCGCCATCCGGTGCCAATTGCTGGCGCAAACGCCTCCCTATCGGCGCGGCTGGCACATCTGCCGAGTAGCGAGCTTCACCCCAATACCCGCAACGCTCCGATTGTTTATGCCGCCCCGCCCGGTTGCTTGCTCGCGTGGTCACGCACGAATTGAAGCGTCAGGCGCTCACCCAGGCCGGATGGGCACCTGACGAATTCGCGATTAACGCTTACTTACGACCGAAGAGGAAATACAGGAGCGAACCGAGAAACGGCACGAGGATGATCACGATAATCCAAACGACTTTGTTCGGATTGTTGCTCTTCACGCAGTCGATGATCGCGAAGATCCAAAGGATTAAAATCAGCAGGCCGAGTAGGTTATACATCGCCCAAGGGTAGCTAAGTCGCTGAATCGGTTCCCAAAAAAAGGCCGTCCGAAAAAGGGCGGCCTTCGAAATATCTTTTGGAACGGGATGCCTTAGGCAACGCGCTCGACCACCAACGGGGGCGGCGTGGGGCGTTTGGGCGCGAGGCGGTAGGCGTCTTTGAAGTAGTTGAGCGCCGTCTCGAGCTTCGACTCGTCGTTGTAATGGATCATCATGAGCGGCTCGCCCTGTTTGACTTGGGTGCCGACCTTCTTGATCTCGGAAACGCCGACCGAGTAGTCGACCTTGTCGCCTTCTTTTTCAACACCGGCACCGAGGAGATGAACGCCACGGGCGATCATCGCAGCGTTGATGGTGTGGACGTAGCCGCGCTTCGGAGCGGGCAGCTTGCGAATGTGCTTCGCGGCCGGGAATTTGTCGGGGTTGTCGATGAACGAGGTGTCGCCACTTTGGGCTTTCACGAGCTCCTTGAACTTCTCAAGGGCCGAGCCATCGGTGAGGTGACGCTGCACGGTCTGCTTGGCCGACAGGGTGGAACCTGCGACGCCGGCAAGGCGCACGATTTCCATACCGAGCTTGAGGACGAGCTCCTTCATGTCCTCGGGGCCTTCCCCCTTGAGGAGCTGGATCGCCTCTTTGACTTCGAGGGCGGTGCCGACGGTGTCGCCGAGCGGCTGGTTCATGTCGGTGACGAGGGCCACACAACGGCGCTTCAAGGAGCGGCCGACGCGGGTCATCGAACGGGCGAGCTGCTTGGCCTGCTCGAGGTCCTTGATGAAGGAACCGTTGCCCCACTTGACGTCGATCACGAGGCCTTCGGAACCTTCGGCAAGTTTGCGCGAGAGCACGGAACCGGTGATGAGCGGGAGGCTCGGGATGGTGCCGGTTTCCTTGCGGAGTTCGTAGAACTTGGCGTCGGCCGGAGCGAGTTTCGCGTCCTGCTCAACGATCGCGCCGCCGATCTTGGCGAGCTGCGATTTGAAAGCATCGATCGAGAGGTGGCTCTTGAAGCCGGGGATCGAGGAGAGCTTTTGAAGCGGGCTGATAATGTAGTCGTGTTCGACACCGCTCATCATGGGAACCACCACGCCGCTGGCCATCGCCAGAGGAACGAGCACGAGGGAGGTCTTATCACCCACGCCGCCTGTCGAATATTTGTCGATCTTGGGCTTGGCGATGTGCGAGAGATCAATCACCTCGCCGGAAAGCATCAGTTCTTCGGTCAGGATCGCGGTCTCCTGAGCGGACATCTGCTGGAAGAAAATGGTCACCAAAAGCGCGGCGAGCTGATGCTTTGGAATCTCCTCATCGAGCGTCGAATCAATGATATAGCGAATTTCCTCTTGGGTAAACTCCTGGCCGTCGCGTTTCTTCTCGATCAACGAATTGAAGGAGGGCTTGATGAACCTGCGGGACGGAATCGTGCGTTTGCTCATGTAGTGTGTAGATATGAAATAGCGGGCGGCCCGAAGGCCGGAAAAGTTTAGAGACAGAACTTCCTCCCTGTAAATGTCGAGCCAATATTGCCCACCCCGCCCTCGTAAACCCGCCGCACTTTTCGCCGCAAGCCCTCGTCAACTCCGCGCTTGCGCCACGGTGCGCCAGCTTCGTTGAGTGATGGGATGCACGTTTCGTTCAACCTTGCCGCCACGTTTGACGCGGCCCTGAAAACCGCCGCCACCGCCGCTGGCTTCGACGCCGCCGATTTTTCGCCCGAGGTGCGCACCGCCGATCCCAAGCACGGCGACTTTCAGGCCAACGGTGTCCTGCCTTACGCAAAACGCACGAAACAGAACCCCCGTGCCCTGGCCGAGAAACTCGTCGCCGCCCTCCCTGCCGATGTGCGCGAAGGCGCCGACGTCGTCATCGCCGGCCCCGGCTTCATCAACTTCACGCTGAAGCCCGCCGCGCTCCAGGAATGGTTGCGCGCCTTCTCCTCGCGTTCGCAGCTCACGACCGGCGCATCGTCGGCCTACGCCGGCAAGACATGGATCGTCGACTACAGCTCGCCCAATACCGCGAAGCAGATGCACGTCGGCCACCTGCGTTCCGCCGTCATTGGCGAAGCAGCCTGTCGCCTCCTTGCGTTCAGCGGCGCTCGCGTCATCCGCGACAACCATATCGGCGATTGGGGCACGCAGTTTGGCAAAATCATCTGGGCCTACAAACAAGCCCTCGCCCACTCGCCCGCCCAACTCGAAGCCGCGCTCGCGGCCGACGCATTGGTCGAATTCGAACGGCTCTACAAAACCGGCCACGCCGCCTCCGAAGCAGATCCTGCGGTCTTGAAACAGGCCCAGCAGGAGCTCGTGAAACTGCAATTAGGCGAACCCGAAAACACCGCCATTTGGAAGAAGATCGGCGAGGTCAGTTTCTCGGCCTTCCAACAGATCTACGACCTGCTCGGCATTCATTTCGACTACACGCTCGGCGAGAGTTTTTATAACGACAAAGTCGATCGCGTTTACCAAGAGCTCACCGACTGCGGTCTCGCCAGTGAGAGCCAGGGCGCGCTCGTCGTGTTCCACCCCGAGCACCCGCGCTTCAAAGAGCAGCCGTTCCTCGTGCGCAAATCCGACGGCGCGGCCAACTACGCCTCAACCGACCTCGCGACGATTCTCTACCGCAGCGAAACCTTCAAAGCCGACGCCGCAGCCTACGTCATCGATTCGCGCCAGGGCGACCATTGCCAACAGTTGTTCCTGACCGCGCAAAAGTGGTTCGAGAAAACCAATCGCAAGGTCCCCCACCTCGAACACGTCGCTTTCGGCACCGTGCTCGGCGAAGACGGCAAACCGCTCAAGACCAAGTCTGGCGAAAATATCAAGTTGAAGGATCTCCTCCGCGAAGCCGTCGAACGCGCCCGCCGCCTCGTCGATGAACGCAGCGCCGATCTCCCCGAAGCCGAACGCGCCCAGATCGCCGAGATCGTCGGCGTCGGTTCCGTCCAATACGCGGACCTCTCCCAGAATCGCTCCAGCGATTACCTGTTCTCGTGGGACAAAATGATCTCCCTCGAGGGCAACACCGCCGCGTATCTCCTCTACGCCGTTGCCCGCATTCGCTCGATTTTCCGCAAGCTCGAAGCCACGCCGGGCGACGTCACCACCGAGTCCGCCGCCAACGCCATCGAGACGCCCGCCGAACTCGCGCTCGCCCGTAAGCT
>JBEVND010000193.1:0-5014 GCA_040508285.1 Rariglobus sp.
GTCATACTCGCCGCGGCCCTGTCGCTCACCGGCTGCCAATCCCCGCGAGAAAGTCTAGCCCTCCATGTAAACGAACGCGCCACCGCCTACCGCGATGCCGCCGGTCGCAGCGCCAAGCTCACACCTGCGCCCCTGACGTTTACCGACGCCCTGGCATCGCTTCACGCCAATAACCTCGAGCTTCGCGCCGCGCGCAACGCGATCACTAGTTCCGAGGAAAGCGCCCGCCAGGTTTTTAAAGACCTGCTGCCCGGCGCCAACTTATCCGCCAGTCTTTCCCGCTCCGTCACCGACCTCGCCAATCTCGCCCGCACCGATATCGCGTATTCGGCGTTTGGTTACATCAACATTCCGGGCATCATCCAGGTTCGGCTCCGCTACTATGGTGCGCAGCTGGAACTATTGCGTTCACGCTGGGCCTACGAGCTTAAGGATCGCGAACTCACCATCCAGCTACGCGAGGCGTTCCTGCGTTCCGAACTGCTGACCACGCGTCGCCGCAGTCTCCTTGCTTCCCTGCAATGGGATTCCGCCGTGTCGCCCCTGAGCGGACTCGAGGCCGATCCCCGCGGCATCGAACGCGAGTCCATTTTGTATGCATTGCGCACCGAGGCCGACGCGCTGCAACTCGCCCTTGTTCAGCTCATCGGCAACGACGCCCATGTATGGCAACCCAACCTCGCGGATCTTCCCGTCCTCGACTACGTCACGCGTCCCGCCGACTACGCCGACACCACGCGCTACGGAGAACTCTTCCGCCAGCTTCAGGCGCTCGACATCGAGGCCGTCCACCTGCGCGAACGCGGCATCAAGTTCCAATACTGGCCCGACCTGCGCGTCAGTCTCTCCAGCCCGCCTCTTTACCAAAACAACGGCGGCACCACCACCGCGTGGGACATTGACCAGGTGTTGTTCACCGCCACAACGTCCGTGCCCATTGACATTCAGGGCAACATCAGCCGCCAGCTCCGCGAGGCGCGTCGCGACCGCGACCTACAGTTTGCCCGCATGGCCGATCAGCTGAATATCACGCTTCAACGTCTCGAGGTTTCCCGCGAAGCGCTCGCCCTCACCGCCCGTCGTCTCAGCATCACCGATCTGCGCCTTCAAGGCCTGCGCTCGCTGCCACTCACCCAATCCGCCGACAGCGTTCGCCAGAATCTCGACCGCCTCCTCCGCCTCGATGAACAACGCACCACGCTCATCCTCGAGCGCGCGCGACTCGAGCACCTCTTCTGGATTCTCGACGAAACTCGCTGGACCCGACCCGTGTGGGAAACCGCCCCGCGCTCCTGATTATCACCATGCGTTCACTTTTCATTTTTATCGCACTCGGGCTTTCGCAAGCGACAGCGGTCCGCGCCGCGTTCGACGTTTCCAAGTATCCGCGTGCCGCCGAACTCACGCTCGCATCGATGCCGGCCGAGGTGCAGCCCATCCGCAGCGTGCGCGTCAAATCGCCCACCGATGGCCTGCTCACTTTGCGCCTGCCCGCCGCTGGTTCGCGTCTCAACGAAGGCGCGATCTGGGGCGAGTTTGATCCCGAACGTCTCCAACTCGAAGCCGAAGCCGTCGCTCTTGCACGCTCGCTCTTTGTCGAAAAAGAAAAACCCAAGCTCACCTTGGAGATCGCCCGCAACGCCGCCGATCTCACCGAACGTCGGGCCGAACTGGATCGTCAGGCGGGGATGCTCGCCCGCATCGCCAAAGACCCGACTCTCGCCGAACTCTACGCCAACGAATCGAGCGGCGGTGCCAGCAGCGAAGAAGTCGCCACGCTCTCGAACCAACTCCGCAATCAACTCACTTTGATCGACGACGTGCTCCGCTACATCGGCACGCCTCGCGCAAACGCCCTCGAGCTCCGCGCACTCGAACTCAAACTCCTCGGGCAGGAAATCGAAGTCTCCCGTCGCCTTCAGGAGTTCCGCCTCGTGATGCCGTTCGAAGGAGAACTGTCGCTGATTCCGCCGCCTCCGCCGCAGGGAAAACCGTTGCGGGTGCCCTTGGGTGCGGACCTCGCGCTTGTGCAGGATTTTTCAACCATTCAAGCCGTCGTCCCGCTACGTCGCTCCGAATGGCGACTCATTGACCCGAAAAAACTTCAGCTGCGCTACTCGCATCGCGGTCGTCAGGGAATCACCGCCACATTCCAAAGAAGTATCACCAAGGAACATCTCGGGCGTGAGGACTTGTTCTACATTTTCCATTTCCCCACCGAGCAACGCACCGAAGCCCGTGCACTCTCCGGCGGACAAATCGCGATGCAGCTCGTGCTCACGCTCAATGAGACCGCCTGCATCATTCCGAAAATTGATCTCATCCTCGCCGCTCCCGCCGCCTTTCGTGATCAAGGTTGGGACGGGGGCGTCGAGACGGTGATTCCCGGGGCCCGCCTTCTCGCCCAAGGCGAAACCCACCTCGCCATCGCGGTGCCGTCGCCCGCTCATCCGTGAACGACTCCACCGACATCGTCTGCGCCGGCCTCGGTTTTGGCTATGGCAACAAACAGGTGCTCGACCGGTTCGACGCGCACTTTTCGCCTGGCCTCACCCTCATCAAAGGTTTCTCCGGCTGCGGCAAAAGCACGCTGCTCAAACTCGTCGCCGGTTACCTGCGCGCGACGTCCGGCACGCTCACCGTTCCCGGTGCCCGCGCGCCCGATGCCGCCTTCCAACGCCGCCACTTGGGGTTCGTTTTCCAACAGCTCAACCTGCTTCCGCTCGCCACGCTGCGTCGCAACCTGGAGTTGATTGGCGCGCTCGCCGAACTTCCACGCAATCAGGTCCGCGCGCAGACCGAGAAATACCTCGCGCTGCTCGGACTCGAAGAATTCGCCGAACGCCTTCCGTCAACGCTCTCCGGCGGACAACAACAACGCGCCGCCATCGCCCGCGCGTTCATCAAGGAACCAACCGTTCTCCTCCTCGATGAACCGACCTCGGGCCTCGATGACCTCAACTGCCGGGTCATCATGAAACTGCTCGGCAGCCACCTCCCGCCCGCCTGCGTGTGCCTCGTGGCCACGCACGATCAACGACTTTCCGCGCTCCCGCATGAAGGCTTGGACTTTAATCGCTTTTTACCTGTCGAAAGACATCTGGTCGCGCTGGCTTGAGCATCCCGGTGCCGTGTTCGCGCGCCTCTTTGTGGGCGTGCTGCTCGCCGCGCTGCTCCTCTTTGCGCAAGCCGGTTTCATGATCGCGGGCCGTTCCCTCGAAATGAAAGTCGCCCGCCTCGGTGCCGGCACGCTCCTCCTTACCGAGGTCGCCGGCCCTGAACGAATCGGCCAACCCTCACTCGGCCGATTACTCGCGCCACTTGGTGACCGAGCCCAGTTGATCGCGTTTCGCCAACTGCCGGTTTCCGCCCGCGATCCGTTGCACGGCGAATGTCTCGTGCTCGCCTATGGACGCGAGACCTTCGCCGCCCTCGCGCCTTCGCTCGCCACCGTTCCGCCATCGGCAATTTACTACGTCACCGCCAAGCTTCCCTCGGGCGTGACGCTCGAGGTCGAAATCGACGGTGTGCTCCGTTCGGTCGTCACGGTGCAGCCTCCTACCTGGCTTGCCCGCCTGCCGCTGTTCAACCCGTTGCTCATCGTGCCCGACGAACTCGCCACCGCGTGGGAGGGCCAGGGACATTTCGAATTTTGCCTGTTGCTCGCCGATCCCAGCCGGCCTGCCGAGGTGCGCGCGTTGGCCGAGGGCGTCCGCACGATCCTCGCCATGGAGCGACGCGACACCGCGCAATTGCAAAGCCCCGAAACGCTCCTCGACGAAATCGCGGCGCTTTCCCTCACCCGCGAGCGCACGCAAGCCCTCGCAGGGATTGCCGGTGGCATCGTGCTCGCACTCGTGTTTGGCGCCATCGCCAGTCTCGAGTATCGACAAAATCGCTACATTGTCGCGCTGCTGCGCAGCTTCGGCGCACCCGCCACGCTGGTGCTTCTACGCTATGCGGTGGAAGCCGTGGTGTTGCTCGCGCTGGCCGGTTTTGGTGCCGGCCTCCTCGCTGCCAACCTTCACAGTTACGTCTTCGGTTTCGCCGGTTTCGAGGCGGGTCTGCTTGATCGCATTGTGCTCGATCCCTATGCACCGGCCGAGGTGTGGACCCAGCTTCGTTGGTTGTTGGTTGGCGCGCTGTTCTCGGTCGTGCCGATCAGCTTCGCCCTGCGCCAACCGGTCGGCCGTATTCTCCAGTAAAAAACCGCGCCGGGTTTCCCCGAGCGCGGCCGCAAAGAACCGGCTGTGCCCTTGGTTGTCGGTTCAGGTCGAACCAGGCGCGATACCGCGTTCGCTTTTTTCAGCAAACGCGAGCACGAGCTTGAACTCGTCGTTACCCGCATCCGCGTGTGCGCGAAGTTTCTCCAACGCTTGCCCGCGATTGAGTCCATCGCGGTAAAGCACGCGGTAAATCTGGCGCACGCGCTCCAGCTGCTGCACCGAATAGCCGCGACGTTCCAAGCCGACCTTGTTGTAGGCGCGCACCACCGCCGGCGTGCCATCGGCGATGAAAAACGGGGGCAGGTCCTGCACGAGTTTGGCCATGGCCGAGAGCATCGCGTGCGCACCCACGCGGCAGAACTGATGCACGCCACCGCCACCGCCGATGACCACGTGATCCTCAATGATGACGTGGCCCGCGATCATGACAGAGTTACTCGTCACGATGTTATTCCCGAGCACGCAATCGTGAGCGATGTGGCCGTAAGCGAGGAACGTGTTGTCGTCTCCAATGCGCGTGAAATCGCCGTCATTGGTCGCGGCGTGCACCGTGAAGTATTCACGAAACACATTACGCGCGCCGATCCGCACGCCCGGGTTGCCGCCCTTGAATTTCAAATCCTGCGTCTTCCCGCCAATGTTGGCGTAAGGGAAGATCTCACAGGCCTCGCCCAGGTGCGTGTTGCCTTCAACCGACGCGTGATGGTGAAGCCGCGTGCGCGCCCCGAGCCGCACACCGGCACCGACAAACGCAAAGGCGCCAATCTCGACATCGGCACCGAGTTCGG
>JBEVND010000203.1:0-4139 GCA_040508285.1 Rariglobus sp.
TGGGATTTCGCTGCGATCAGCGGGAGTGCCTGCACCACAGCGTGGGCGAAAACCGTTCGCAAACGAACCAAAAGTTTACGCGTAATCCATTCACGCCTTTGCTGTCCAAATCTTGCAACTACAACGTCCGCTCCGTCCCCCCTACCCTTTTTGACCATGAACCAAACCCTACCCTCCTGGCGGCGCGGCTTGCTCCTCGCCACTCTCTGCCTCGGTGCCACCGCGCTCGTCGCCCAAGATGCATCTCTTCTGAAAAACCCGACGTTCCTCGATACCGATGGCGACGGCGATCCGGATGGATGGAAGGCCTATCCGCCCGGCAACGGCGACACCCTCGTCCTCGCCTCTAAAGCAGGCGGCGGTCTCATCTTTAAAGACAACGACAAGAGCAACGGCCTCGGTCTCGAACAATGGGTGCCCGTCAAAGAAGGCTTCCGCTACACCGCCTCCGCCGCCGTCACCGGCACCGGTGCAGTCAATCTCAACCTCATTTTCGCTCCGAGCGTCCCCAACCGCCCCGGTGATTTGAGCAAAGTCAAACTGGGCGAAAAATCCGTCCGCGCCGATGCCGGTAAAACCAGCGAAGTCATCGCCGTCGCCCCCGCCGGCGCCAAATGGATGAAGGTCTGGCTCTACTACCCGAAGATCGGCACCACCGATGTCGTCGTCGATAAGGTCACCCTCGCCTCCACCGACGCTCCCGTCGTCGATGTGTCCGCCGCCGCAGCCTCAAGCCCAGCTTCTCCGGCAGCCGCGGCCGCCTCAGCGCCTGCCGCTCCCACCGGTCCCGCTCCCGCCGGCAACCTCGTTAAAAACCCTGCATTCACCGATGCCGACGGCGACGGCACGCCCGACGGATGGAATCCCTATCCTCCCGGCAACGGCGACACCCTCGTCCTCGCCTCCGCTCCCGGCGGCGGTCTTGTATTCAAAGATAACGACAAGAACAACGGCCTCGGTCTCGAGCAATGGGTGCCCGTCCAGGAAGGTTTTCTCTACACCGCCTCCGCGACCGCCGCAGCCTCCGGAACCGGCGGCATCAGCCTCACCCTCATCTTCGCTCCGAAGATCCCCAACAAGCCCGGCGATCTGAAAAACATCCAACTCGCCGACAAATCCGCACACCTCGCGCCGGGCAAAACCGCCCAGGTCCTCGCCGCCGCCCCCGCCGGGGCCAAGTGGGTTAAGATCTGGCTCTATTGCCCCAAGATCGGCGTCGCCGATGTCGTCATCAACCAACTGAGCCTCACCGCGTCCACGCCGGCCACCTCCGCGCATTCTACTTCAGCCGCCGCAACCGCTTCCGGTGCAGCCGCCACACCGTCCAACGTCACGGTCAGCGCCGCCAAGCCCCTTCCTCCGGGCCTCGCCGCCGTCATTGATTTCGAAACCGGCGACTTCTCCCAAGGTTCGCACAACGGCAAACCCGAAGGCGCCGAGGTCACGATCATCACCGCCGCGGAAGGCCCCGTTCGTGATGGCAAATACGCCGCCAAATCCGCCCTGAAGCTGGACAAACGCCGCGCCGAAGTCGCCGGCCACCGCTCCGAAGCCTCCGGCATCGCCCGCTACGGATGGAGCGTTTACGTCACCAAGGAATTCGATGCGCAGACCCACTTCACCATCTTCACCCAGTGGCACAGTTGGGGTTCCGGTCGCGAATCCCCCAAGGACGGCGGCCCGCCCACCTGCATCACCATCACCAAAGGCAAGGTTCAGTTCAAACTCCTCGCCCAAGGCGACGACGGCTGGACCAGCAAGCCCACCTACTTCGACCTCGGCTCCGTCGAAGACCTGCGCGGCCGCTGGAACGACTTCGTCATGGAGGTCAACTGGCAGGGCCCTGGCAAAGGCGGCTGGCTCAAGCTCTACATCAATGACAAACAGGTCATGGATTACAAAGGCACCACGTGGTATGACGGCAAAGACACCGGCCCCTACTTCAAGTTCGGCTCCTACAAGGGCGGCACGCAGTGGCGCGGCACCGAGGAAGGCGCCATTCTTTACCTCGACGCCGCTCGCATGGCTCTAGGCGAATCCTCGACCTACAAGATGGTCGATCCCAAGACCTACGCCCCCAAGCCCGTCCGCGAATAAACCAACCGTCTCCTTCTCTCCCCTCGACGCACGCAACGATTTCGTTGCGCGCGTTTTTTTTAGCCCACCAACCTCACCCGCCGCCGATACATCGCCGGCGGCGTCCCATGCGCCCGTCGGTAAAGCCGCGAGAAATGATACTCGTCATAAAACCCGCACCGCTCCGCCACAACTTTCAGCGGCAGCTCCGTCGTCCGCAGTAGAAATTCCGCGTGCGCCGTGCGCACCTGCACCAGAAACCGGTGGGGCGGCAGCCCCGTGTGCGCCGCAAACAGCCGCCGGAAATGCACCGGCGACAACCCCAGCCTCCGCGCCTCCGCCGTCTCGTCCAACTCCACCGCCGGCTTCGCGCGGATCTTTTCCACCAGCTTCCGAAACCCCTCCAACCGCGGCGCACGCTCCGCACCCGCCTCCTCCGGCTCGTGCAAATCCAGCAGCACATCCTGCAACACCACCAGCGCCCGGTCCGGCCTTCCGTTGCCCAACTCCTCGATCATCCGCGCCATCTTTTGCCGCACCGCCTCCGGCTCGCCCGGAAACCGCCACCCGCGCGTCTTCGCCGGCGGCAGCAACCCGCTCTTCCGCCACGTGTTCACCAGTTTCCCCGTGAAACACACGTAGTAGTGATCCCAACCCGACGGCTCGCGGTTCCCATACGTGAAACGCGCCCCCGGCTCCGTCCACCACAACACCGGCTGCGTGAACACCTGCTCCTGCCTGTCACCGCACCGATACCGCACCGTGCCCGTGTGCGCATAGTTCAGCGACACGTAATCCGGAAACGCCTTGTCGATCCACACCGTGAAATCCGGCAGATGATTGAACAGCGTGAACCGGAAATCCTCCCCGCCCAATAAGATCAAATTGTGCATCGGTTTCATTTTCCCATCCATTTCAAAGGCTGAATAGCTCCGGTATCATCCGGAAATATGAGCAATCTGTCTATCCCTGAAAAGCCGCTCGTCCGCATTGCCCTCATCGGACTCGGCGTCGTCGGACAACAGCACCTCGATTCCGCGAAAAAACTCACCGATGGCGTCATCACCATTGTCTGCGACGCCCGCGCCGAGATTGCCGAATCCACGGCCACATCCCGCGGCATTCCCCGCTGGACCACGTCCGCCGACGACGTGCTCACCGATCCCACCGTGGACGCCGTCCTCCTCGCGCTCCCCACCGGCATTCGCACACCGCTCGCGATCGCCGCCCTCCGCGCCGGCAAACACATACTGCTAGAAAAGCCCGTCGCCATGAACGCAGCTGAGGTGCGCTCGATCCTTGCCGCGCAGGGCGACCGCATCGCCGCCTGCTGCTCCTCGCGCCTCCGCTACTTTGCCTCCGCCCGAGCCGCACGCGCTCATGTCTCCAGCGGCGCGCTCGGCCCCATCCGCGCCATCACCTGCCGCGTGATCGCGCCCGCCGGTGCGCCGCCCGAAAAAACTCCGCCTGCGTGACGCCTGAGCCGCGCGCTCAACGGAGGCGGCATCCTCGTCAACTGGGGCAGCTACGATCTCGATTACCTCCTCGGCATCCTCGGTTTCGATTTCGAGCCCACGCACGTCTTCGCCCGCACGTGGCAAACGCCGCCGCCCTTCGCGCACTACCCTGCGCCCGGCTCCGACGCGGAAACCCACGTCGTCGCCACCATCGGTTTCACCAACGGCGCCGTCCTCCACTACGAACGCGCCGAATGCGCCCTCGAAGCCCCCGCCCTCAGTTGGCGCATCTCCGGCGATCATGGCGCCCTCATTCTCCAGATGGCCCCGCGCAAAGGCGCCATCGTCCAAGTCAGCGAACCCGACCCCGCGCGTGGCAGTGTCACCCGCACGCTCTGGGAAGGCGACGAATCTGGCTGGGCCACGTTCAACGACGGTCCGCTCCTCGATTTCGCCACCGCCATCCGCCACGACCGCGCACCACTCACCAGCCTCCGCGACTCTCTGCTCATCGCCCGCCTCACCGAAGGCATCTACCGCTCCGCCGACACCGCCCGCCCCGTCTCCTTCTCCTCCGAAGGCATCTGAATCTTTCCTCTTTCTCTT
>JBEVND010000256.1:0-5758 GCA_040508285.1 Rariglobus sp.
CTTGAAGGTGATCGTGTAGTCGCTCGTTTTTAAATTGGGCGGCGGAGGCGGCAGCGTGATGCGGCGAAAGGCGGCAAGCACTGACTGGTCGAACTCCGTGTTACGCGACGAACTCACGATGGTCACGTTGGTGACCGTTCCACTGGAGGTGAGGCGGAACCTGACGGTGGTCTGCAAAAGATCGCTGAGGCCATCGGGTTTTTGATGTGCCTCTTTGAGCCGCTGAATGAGGAGCGAGATATACGCGTCGGAGAGTTCAATATCCTGACGCGTGAGCGCCTTGCCGCCGGCGCCGCCGATTTTGTTGGAGGTGGAGCCACCGGCTACGCCGCCTGCGATACCTGCGGCGTCGATGCGTTTCACGGCACCCGTTCCACCGCCGCCCGTGGGCGCTTTTTGCGAGGGCGAGGCCTTGCCCTTGTTCATGCGGTCAAACTCGGCCTTGGTCATCCGTTTCGCGTTAATGGCGGCTTCTTTTGCGGCGCGATCGGCAGCGGCCTTTTGATCGGCCTTCACCTTGCGCTCGATGTTTAAAGCGCGCTTGTCGGCGATGCGATCGACCATCTTGGCCATGTTGACCGGCTTGTATTCCTGCGTGGGCTTGGTCGGCGCTTTAACCGGTGCGGGCGGCGTCGGCTCAGGCTCGACCGGGCTCGATGCAGGCATGACCGGCGATTCGGGCTCGGGCTGCGCCACCTCGACCGGGGACGGACGAGCCGCCGGAGGATCGGGCATTTCAAACTTGATCCCTTCGCCACCGGGAGAGCCCAGTGCGGGGGCCTCGGTCGCCGCGTAGTTGTCGCCCTCGCCCGCGACGAGTTCGAAGATCTGCGGGGCATCAGTCTTGGACTTTTTGTTGGTGCTATACGCGAACCAAAAGACAACGCCGATCAGCACCACATGGAGTGCGGTGGATGCGAAAAAGGCGTTAGGTGTGCGATCGGACATGGGCGCTTGGCGGAAGATAACGCGCGGGCGGGCGGTTTATTAGTCCGGCGACTGCGTATCGAAGGAGATTTTGGAGAGGTTGTTTTTCTTCAACTCGTCCATGAGCGTGACGACTTGCTGCCATTGCAGTGTAAGGTCGGCGCGGATACGGATGACGGGCGGTTTGCTGTCGGTGGCGAGCTGGCTGAGGCGCGCCTGCAGCTCGGACAGCGTCACGCGCTTTTCGCCGTAGAAATACGCACCCTGGCGGTCGATGGAAATGCTCTGGAACTTCGCGTCCGGGTCCGGCGTTTGCGGAGTCTTGGATTGGGACGGCAGGTTGATGGGAATCGTCTGCTCCGCGGTGATCAGCGGCGTCGCGATCATGAAAATGATCAGGAGCACGAACGCGAGGTCGAGCAGGTTGGTGATATTCAACTCTGCGACCGCGTGCATCTGGCGGCGTTGGCGAAAGGTGCGGGCCATGGCGGGCGGTTAGTCCTTCGACTCGAGTTCGAGGCGGTCGGCCAGCGAGCTGGCGTAGTTCTCGATCTCAGTGCTGAGCTGCTTCACTTTTCCGAGGAGGAAGTTGTAGCCGAACATCGACGGGATCGCGACGAACAAGCCGGCGATGGTGGTGAGCAACGCCGCGGACACACCTGGAGCGAGGGTGCGATTGGTGGCGGTGGTTTCGTTGGCCACGGCGCTGAACGACTCCATGACGCCCCACACCGTTCCGAGCAGGCCGAGGAACGGCGCGCCGGAAACGATCGTCGCGAGGAAGATCATGCTGGATTCGTAGCGGAGCGACTGGCGGGCGATGGCGCGCTGGATCGCGTTCTCGGCGTGGGTAAGGCGTGCGCGACTGCTGTCTTCGCCCTTTTCTTTCAAAATCGAGGCGGCGCGCCAGTAGGACTCGACCGAGTCGGCGAACAAGTCCGCGTAAGGGATGGAACGCTTGTTGCGGAGCGACTCGGGCAGGTCGAGCAGGCTGCGCTCTTCGCGCAGACGTTGCTCGAACGCGAGGTTCAGGTCGCGCAGGCGCTTCAGTTCATTGTATTTGCCGAACATCACCGTCCAGGCGATGAGGCTGAAAACCCCGAGGCCTATCGTGAGGATCTGGCCGAAAATATCCGTGTCGCTGAAGATCTTCAGCAAGTTGGCAGAGGCGAAAAATGGCGTCATGGGGAGATGCGTAGAGAGGGCGACAAGCGTTGGCGGCTTTGGTTCGCACCTTCAATGGAAATCAAGGTAATCGTTCCTGAGAATCTGGTTGCCGCATGCGGCGGCGAAATCTTCCCTGCCCTTTCCCAATTTCCCTATGGATTTCAAAACCCGCACGCTGGAGGCCCTTCGCACAAACGGCAGGACGCTCACCGAAAAGCTCTCGGTTGTAGGTCTCGACGGTTTCGTCGACACGATTGTCACCCCGGTCGCCCTGCGCACCGCCCAAGGCGAAGCCTTTACGCCGATCACGACCATCACGGAGTTTGGTCAACGCATCCTCGGCGCCGCCGGCAAGAGCACGAACATCGAGTTTTACCCGCGCATGGACAAGCTGGGCGGCAACGGTCCGATCATGGCCAACGCCCTTCTCTCCGCCGGCGGCCGCGTCAAATACATCGGCGCCCTCGGTCGTGCAGCCATCCACCCCGTTTTCCAGGAGTTCGCCAGCCGTGCCGATGTCGTCACCTTGTGCGAACCCGCCTGCACGACCGCCGTCGAATTTACCGATGGCAAACTCATGCTCGGTCAGATGCGCAGCCTCGATGAGGTCACCTTCGAGCGCATCGTCGAAAAACTCGGCCGCTCCGGCGTGGACGAGACGTTTGGCGCCGCCGACCTCATCGCCCTCGTCAACTGGACGATGATCCCGAACATGACGGCGATCTTCTCGGCCGTCGTGGAAACCGTGCTGCCTTCCCTGCCCGCTCGCGACCGTCTCTTCTTTTTCGACCTCGCCGACCCGGAGAAACGCTCGCGCGCCGATTTGCTCGAAGCGCTCGAGGTCATCGGCAAATTCGAGAAATTCGGCCGCGTCACGCTCGGCCTCAACCTCAAGGAAGCCCAACAGGTCTGGGCCGCGCTCGATTACCCGATCATCAAGGAAGACGAAGCCGGCCTCCGCAAAATGAGCGCCGACATCCGCGCCCGCCTCGGCGTATCCACCGTCGTCGTCCACCCGAAAGAATCCGCCGCCTGCGCCACCGCCGAGGGCACGTTCTGGATTCCCGGGCCCTACACGGCCAAGCCGCTCATCACCACGGGCGCCGGCGACCACTTCAACGCCGGTTTCTCCAATGCCCAGTTGATCGGACTTCCGCCCGAAGCCTGCCTCGCGGTCGGCGTAAGCACCTCCGGCCACTACGTGCGCACCGGCAAGAGCCCGACGCTCACCGATTTGATCACCTTCCTCCAGACTTGGAATTAACCCGCCAGCCCCCAACCTCCGACCATGCCTCTGAAACAAAAAGCTACCGGTAAACTCATCTCGTTCGAAGGTTCCGAAGGCAGCGGCAAGTCGACGCAGATTGCCCGCCTGGCCAAACACGTTCAGTTGCTCGGCCGCGAGGTGTTGACCACCCGCGAGCCCGGCGGCACCGAGATCGGCGAACAGATCCGCAACATCATCGTCCATAATTCCAAGGGCGACGAGATGTGCGCCGAGACCGAGCTGCTGCTCTTCACGGCCGCTCGCGCCCAGGTCGTGCGCGAAGTCATCGCGCCCGCACTCCTGCGCGGCGCCGTGGTGCTCAGCGACCGCTTCCTCGATTCGACGACGGTTTACCAAGGCATCGCGCGCAATCTCGCCAGCGATCCGGTCAACCTCATCAACCAGTTCGCCGTCGGCAACGTCATGCCCGACATCACTGTCATCATCGACGTGCCCACCGAGCTCGGCCTGCAACGCGTCCGCCAGCGCGCCTCCGACCTGCCCGACCGCATGGAGCGGGAGAACATCGATTTCTACAACAAGGTCCGCGAAGGCTACCTGCTCCTCGCCCGCAGCATGCCGCAGCGTTTCCTTGTGATCGACGGCTCGCAAAACGAAGACGCCGTCGAGAAGGACATCTGGGCCGGCTTGCAAAAGCTCCTCACCCAAATCCCGGCAAAAGCCCGAGCGATCCGCGCTTAAAAACCTAACCCGGTCGCTGGCTAAAAAGTCGTCCGCGACCGCTTAAGGTCTAAGCCGTCCGCCGGTTTTGTATTTTCGTCATGTATGCTCCCACGCCCTGGCCTTCGTCACTGACCGGCACGCCCGCCGTCGCCGTGATCGAACGCGCCATCGAGCGTAATCGGCTTTCGCACAGCCTGCTCATCACCGGCGACGACCACGACACGTTGCTTGCCGTCGGCCTCGCGATTGCCGATCGCCTGCTCAACACGCCGGCCTCCAGCGCGCCGTTTCCGCCCGAGGCGCATCCGGATTGTTTTCATCTGCGCCCCGAGAAAAAGATGCGGCAAATCGGTGCCGATCCCACGCGCGAACTCATCGGCAAGGTCCAGGTGTCGCCCACGGTCGCGACCCAGAAGGTCGCCATCATTCACGAGTGCGACCGCATGAATATCGCGGCGGCCAACATCTTCCTGAAAACCCTCGAAGAACCACCAGCGCACACGACGATTTTGCTGCTCACCACGCGCCCCTACGCGCTGCTCACCACGATCCGCAGTCGTTGCCTCAACTTCCGTTTCCCGGGCGTCAGCGCCGCGTTTACGCCCGATGGCTGGTCGGCCTGGCTGAGCGATTACCAAGCGTGGCTCGGCCGTCTCACCGCCGGTCTGGCCGACAAAAAGGCCATCGCTGATTCTGTGTTCTCCGCCTATGGCCTTATCGCGCGCTTCGGCGCGGTGCTCGACTTCGCCACTTCGCAAATTTGGAAGAAACAAAAAGCCGCGCTCACCGTTGAACTCAAAAGCGACGAGGAGGAAGCCATGGAGGTCGGCATCGCCAACGGCCTTCGTTCGCGCCTCTTCGCCGACATCGAGCGTTCCACGCGCGACTTCGCGCTGCCCGCGTTGAAAAAAAACAACGAGGTCACACGCCGGTCACTCACGGGTGCCGTCGACAAACTCGAACACGTGGTCGGGCTCCTGCGCCTGAATCTAAACGAGTCGGCCGCGCTCGAGGAATTCATGCTCAGCTCGCTGCGTCTCTGGACGCGCCGCAGTTAATCCATGCCGGCGAGGACTCTCACTGCGCTGCGTTTGCTCGGCTTGCTGTTGTTATTGGCGGCCACGTTTCCGTCCGCTCGCGCCATGCTCGAAAGCAAATTCCTCTACTTCCCGTCTCACACTCAAAACGCATCGGCGCTGACCGAGTGGACGATCGACGGAAAACTCACTGGCTATCAACGCCCGTCGCGAATCCGCGCTCGGTGTGGCTCGTCCTTCACGGCAACGCCGGTCAGGCGTCGAACCGGCAATACATCGTCGACTGCCTGCCCGCAGACGCCGCCGTCTACATCATGGAATATCCCGGCTACGGTCTGCGCGCCGGCAAGCCGTCGATGAAGTCCATCAACGCCGCCGCCGTCGAAGCCTTCACCGAGCTCCGCAAAAACTTTCCCGATCTTCCCATCGGCGTCATCGGCGAATCCCTCGGCACCGGCCCGGCTTCCTACCTCTGTTCGCGCGACGAAACACCCGACCGCCTCATCCTCATCGTGCCCTACAACAAACTCGTCAACGTAGCGAAAGAGCACATCCGCTTTCTGCCTGTGAGTCTCCTGATGCGCGACAAATGGGACAACGGAAAGGCGCTCACCGCCTACAAAAAGCCCATCGATATCTACGCCGCAACCAACGACACGGTCATCCCGATCCACCC
>JBEVND010000265.1:0-17197 GCA_040508285.1 Rariglobus sp.
CTGCCGGAATCGTTGGTGAATTCGAGCGTGGCACCATTACTACGTGACAAGGAATCAAACGCCAAAACAGTGGCGTTGCTGCCCGCGCGCTGAACATTGATTTGGTTTTCGCCACCGGTGAGCTTGAGCACGCCCACCGTCTCCGTGGTGGCGGTGCTATTGGTGCGGCCGATCAGGTCGAGGCGACCGCCGTTGAGCGCGATGTCCGTGGCATTGCCGATACGATCAAGTGTTGAACCGGAGTTATCCAGATAGAGCCGTCCGCCTTGCTGAACCGTGAAACCTGCCGTGCTGCCACTATCGGCCACCGAGACCATGGTGCCCGCACCCGTGAGTCGCACTTCGGAACCGGCAATCGTAACCAGACCGGTGTTGGTATTCACTCCAGTGAAATCAAGGCGACCGTTGCCCGTAACAGACAGCGCGGCGGAACCGGAAACCACGCCGGACAATGCACCCGAGGCCACCGACGAATTCGTGCCTTGGATAGTTCGGATCGTGCGCGTGCCCGACGTGCCGAGAGCGAGGCTGTTGGTGAGCGTCAGGGTGTTGCTCGCACTGACGGAACCAAACGTCAGGGTATTACTCGCACCCACGAAATGACTGGTGGTTCCCCACGTCAGACTCGCGCCGCTGTTCAACGTCAATGAAGAGGCCGCCCCCGCGGCGGCGAAACCGCCATCGCCGGTCCAACGCACGTTACCGCCGGCCGTTCCCAGCGTAAGCGAAGTGTTGGCGGAGACCTCGCGAACGCCGCCATTGAGCTGGAGATTCGACGCGGTGGACACATTTCCACGCAGAGCACCCGCCTTGATCTCGGTCGCGCCCGAGTAGGTATTGGAGCCGGTAAGGTTCAGCGTGCCTTCACCAGTTTTAATGATGCCGCCTGTGCCGGTGATTGCCCCGGCGATGCCGCCATCGATCACGCCCGATCCATTGGCCACGCGGATTTCCCGCTGCTGGGAGCCCAGCGTGATTCCGTTCATCAACGTGGCGGTGTGGGTGGAAGTGGTGGACCCAAACAAAAGCGCACTACCGTTACCCACGAAGTTGGCGGTCGAACCCCACGTGACCGCGCTGGTGTTGTAGTTCAGGTAAATCGTGCGGTCAGCACCCGTGGCGGAGAAACCGCCGTCGCCCGTCCAGCGAATGGCGTTGTTACCGGTGCCCAGATTCATCGCCACATCGCCCGCGCCGGACGTATAAAAATCACCCCCGATTTCGAGAACACCGCCCGCGAGATTGTAGTTCATCGCCGTGCTGAAGGAGGACGCGTTAAACCGCAGCGCGCCTTCCTCGATAATGAAAGCCCCGCTGTAGAGTCCGCCGCTGGCGCTCTCGATCGAAACCGTGCCCGCGCCGACCTTGGTCAAGTTTTTGGAACCTCCGCCCAACGCCCCGGTTAACGTCAGGGTGCCTTCGCGCGAACCCACGGCAGCGTTGCCCGCCAGGGTGACGCTGCCGGCGAAAGTATTGTTGCCGCCGTCGTTGTGCAGCGCACCGGCGCTTTGATCGATGCCGCGCGATACACCGCGCCCCGTGATCGTCACGGCCTCCGCGGTGGTGTAATTGACGCCGCCGCGAAACGTGAGCGTCGCTCCGTCGGCCACGGTGGTCGTGCCCGTGGTGTTGCCGAGCGCGCCGTTGGTGGTGACGACGACCTGGCCTGCGTTAATCTTAACATCGCCGGACCACGAGGAGCCGTCGGCATTGTTGTTATTGATCGTGGTGATGCCGCTGCCGTTTTTGATGAGGTCGCCGGAGCCGAGGATATCGCCGTTGAAATTCACCGCACC
The DNA here is from genome assembly GCA_040508285.1 of Rariglobus sp. GTDB lineage: Bacteria > Verrucomicrobiota > Verrucomicrobiia > Opitutales > Opitutaceae > Rariglobus. The sequence continues at coordinate 1,797 of JBEVND010000265.1, forward strand.
GTGGCCGTTCACGATGATGTCGTGAATGGTCGAATTGGTGCTGGAGCTGAGGTTGTCGTCGTAAACGGTCTGGATCGTGCCGTTCAGGCAGAGCGTGCTGAGTGAGTAGTTATTGATGCGCAGCTCCTCGGCGAGACGCAGGTCGTTATCGATCTTATGGCGGGCGTAGGCGTTGTTGTATTCGTTGACGTTGATGGAAGGTTTTCCCGTTTGCAGGGAATTGCCCAACGTGAGTTCGCCAGCACCGACCAACTGATAGTTGGACGACGAGTCGAAGGTGAGCGAGCGCACCCGGCCATCCACAGGGACATCGACGACCTGCGTTGAATTAGCCGCAGGCTTGGATCCAAAGAGAATATCGGAGTTATCGGTCGGCAACACGTCGCCCACCCAGTTTGCAGCCGTGCCCGCACTGTTATCGGAACCACCGCCATCATCCCACTCGAACGCGCCTTCTTGAAACGGCGTGGTGGTCACCTGCAAATTACGGATCTCGTGGATCTCCGTGCTGTCACCGGTCGCGCCGGTGAAGCCGAGCTTGAACGTCTCCGGGCGCTCGTAGCCGGACAAGTCAGCGGTGAACACCGACGAGAAGTCATTGCTCGCGCCAAACTTCATGAAGACCTCGAGCTGGTTGTTCGCATCGAGGACAATCTGGAACGCCCGGTAATCCGCACCGGTCTGATCGGGACGCGTGGTCGACGTCGGGAAATCCATTTGCTGCGGCAGCGCGGAACTCGCGGCGATGAACTCGTAGCCGCTGCTCTCGGGTCCGCGAACCGCCACGCGATTCGGATAAAGCGTGCCACTGGTGCTCAGGCCTCCATTGCGCCCTTCGCTGGCGTTGGAATAATTACCAAAGTTATCGAGTGCGAAGCCGAGGTAACCGCCCGCCATGCCGCTCTCACCGGTGCGCTGCGCATAGCCCATCGAGCCACCATAGGAACCGGGATCAAACGTTGACGCATTGATCCCGCCATCGACGAGGAAGAAGGTAATGCCATCGGCGCCCGAGCCGTTGTAGAAGGCATACTCCATCGTGATGTTGATCTGTGCGTTGACCGAGAAGATCTCGGTATCCAAAAACGCATACGTGGCGCGATTCGTCGCATTGTCCGTCAGGCGCAACCAACCGTCGCCGGGCGCATCGATCGTGTTGGCAGTGAGGTTCGGCGTGTAATTGCCGCCAAAAACCCAGCCGTCTGCCGTCGTTCCCTTGAAGCTCTCCGTAAAAACGGCCTGCCCCCACAGACCAACTGCGTTGGTTAAAAATGCCGTAACACACGCCAATCGGCGAAGAAGCGGTTTCATGGAGGATTAAAGATCTGCGGGGAACATCTAGGTGGTTAACCCTAGATGCAATCTGGTTTTTTAAGCCAGATGTTCCGCACAGGCCCAACGCGTTAGCGAAATTGCTTTCGACTACGCCAAACCGTTTTTCCGCGCTGACGCCTAGGACCCCCTCTCCACTCACTGGCTTAACCGCCTACTCAACCGCTCGGATCCGAGCCGCACTATTTCAACGTTTCCGCTGTCAATTGGCCCAAATCGCGGGCCGGTCGATCGGTCAGCCGCGACCGCCACGTAAAAGGATGACGTTGGCCAAGTCGTTCTTCTCGAACTCGTCCCAATAACTGTCTTCTAGCTTTCGTAGTCGCACGTCGGCGTCGATCGATGGACCGCCGGCGCCTAAGACCGACTGTCTCGCCTGCTCGGTGGCCAAATCCCGATCCGAGAGACGTGTCACCAGCTCATGCCAGAACGTGTCGTTGTCGTAATCGCCTGAAATCTTCGCAAGCCGCTCATCGTTAAGCAGTTTTTCTGACGGCGCAAGAAGACCGTCGCTGCCAATGTCCACCAGATCGGCGCAACCCAGCGGGGTGGCCAACTCGAACAGCTTTTGCTCGATTTCGACGTAGCGCTCGACCGCCGCCGAGGGTTCGCCCTGCCTGCCTTCCACCACGCGAAGACCTAAGTGCATGAGTTCGAGCAACCGCGTAAATTCCTTGGGCGTAAACATGACCTTCATGCTTCCCACTGCATCCGTCGCGCCGACACGCGCAAGGCGGAATCCTGCAACCACTGGCCTCAGCCTCTGAATCTCCGGACACAAAAAATCCGGCGATCAGTGAGACCGCCGGATTCGGCTAAGGGCTAAACGAGCTGCGGTTAACCGCAGTGAGTTAGCTGCCCTTCTCCGTGGACTCGCCGGCCTTCTTCCAACCGGCAATGCCCTTCGAGTAGTGCTTCACGTTGGTGTAACCGAGCTTCTCAGCGGCCTTGGCACCTTGCTTGTAGGCGCCGCACTTTTCGTTGCCGCAGTAGGCAACGACGAGGGTGGACTTGTCGGCAGGGAGCAGCGTGGCGAGCTTGGCGTTGTTAGCCTCGAAATCGATGGCACCCGGGATGTGGCCGGCCTTGTAGGTCTCGGTGCCGTTCACATCGATCAAGACAACCTTGCCGGAGGCGATGGCAGCCTTGAGGTCGTCGTGGGAAATATCAGCGACCTTGTCGGAACCCGCGAAGGCGGAAGCGACGAAGGCAAAACAGGCGAGCAGGGGAAGAAGCAGCTTTTTCATGATAACGAGGATTGAGGTTGAAACGATTGAATCACCCGCAGGCCGGGCCGCGGGCGGAAGATCTTCAGAAACGCACGCCGGGTTAAGGTTCCCCGACTTAAAACCATGGTTGGTGCCATCATCCGCCCACACTCACCTCGGTTGGGCGGAGACACGGCTCCCCTTTTCCGCCTTTCACTTTTCACCCTCTGTCAGACGCCGCACGCCCGCGCCGATTAACGCCACCTGAAGGCGAATCGTCACGAGAGACGGAATCGTAACCTGAGCTTTGCCGATCCGTGACCTGGTGAAATTGACCGTAGTTTTTCGGCCAATACATCTCCGCCCTGCCCGTGCCAGAACCACGTTTTCGCTCCCTTCAACTCTCATGAAAAAACCCATTTCCCTGCTCCCCGGACTGCGCTTCCGGCCGTTTTTGGCATGGGCCGTTCTCTTCTATATTCCCGTCGCGGCACTTGCCCTCGCGTCGATCGCCGGCGTGCGCCATTACTCGCAAAAACAAGCGGTCGAACTCGCCGCCGGCCAACGCACGCTCGGCGTGGCGGGCCGCATCAGCACCTTCGGCGAACAGATCACCAAATCCATTTTGCTGATCGAAAAAAGTATCCGCGACAAATCGCCCGCCGGTGACTCCGTCTACGAGCTGCAGATCGCCGCCGACCGTCTCGACCAGATTATCAACGCCTTCAACGAGGGCTCCGAAACCGTCGCGCCCGATGGTGTGCGTTTTATGCTCGAGGCCGTGACCGACGAGAAGGCGCTTGAGACGCTCCAGTCGATGAACGTCATCTGGTTCGGCATCAAAGGCCGCGCCGATAGCATCGTGCTCACCGCCGGTCCCAAAAAGGAAAACTCCGAGGCGCTTCCGTTTACGCAGTCCACGTTGTCCGACGCTTCCGCATTCGTCGCCGCGCAACAAACGCTTCTCGCCGAGCAGACACTCGCGTTCAGCCGTCGTCTCGAGGAGCTGGCCAAGGATCGCGTGGACGCCGCCGCCGGCCCGAGCGGAATCCTCATCGGTGTCGCCGCCGTTTCGCTGCTCTCGTTGCCCGGCGTGTTTTTCATCAACCGCGTCCGACGCGCCCGCAACGCCTCCCAGCGCCTCGCCGCCGAACTCGGTGCCAGCCAGGCGCAGCTCGAGTCGCAGTCGCAGGCGCTCTCCATCGCGAAAGCCGAGACCGACCGCATCATGGAAACCGTGCAGGAAGGCCTTCTGCTCATCGACGCCGCCGGCATCATCGGCGACTACCACTCGCACGAGCTGAACACCATTCTCCGCCAGGAGAAACTCGCCGGTCGCAGCCTCCTGCAAATTCTCGAACGCCTGCTGTCCGAGAAGATGTTCAACACCACGAAGGACTACTTCGCGTTGCTCTTTGACGCCAACCGCAAGGAAAAGGCCGTCCTCAAGGTCAACCCGCTCACCGATATCGAGGTCAACTTCCCGAATCCCGCCGGCGGGTTCATCAACCGTTATCTCGGCTTCTCGTTTCGTCGCATCGTCGAGAACGGCGTCGTCACCCGCGTGTTCGTCGCCGTGCGCGATGTCACCACGCAGATTGAGCTCGAGAAAAAACTGCGTGACTCCGAACGCCATAAGGACCGCCAGCTCGATATTCTCCTCGGCATCGTTCATGTCGCACCCGACGAACTCGAGAGCTTCGTCTCGCTCGTGGAACTCGAGCTCGACGTGATCAACGACACGTTGCGCGCCGAACATTTCGCCGCATCCGGCGGCCAGGGTGACGCGCTCCGCGAGCGCCTCCAGACGGTCTTTCGCAGCGTGCACAACCTCAAGGGCAACGCCGCGCTGCTCAAGCTCACCACGTTCCAAAAAGCCGCCGACCTCTTCGAGTCCAAGCTCGCCGAGTTACTCAACCGCCCCGTGCTCACGGGCGACGATTTTCTCTCTGTCGTCGTCGCCCAAGCCGGTCTCCGCGCCGACCTCGGCGATCTCATGGAGTTGCGCGGAAAACTCGTCGGCCTTCGCCAGCCCGTCGCCGCCACCAGCAGCAGCGGCGCCCACGCTGACGCCATCACCAACAGCCCCGCCGTCCAGATCAGCGCAGGCTTGAAGCAACTTGTCTCCGACGCCGCTCGCGATCTGGACAAGGTCACCTCGCTCTCCATCGACGACTACGCGCTGCACACCGTCGCAGTCGACCGTTCTGCGCTCGTTCGCGATGTGCTCATTCAGCTCACGCGCAACTCCATCGCGCACAGCATCGAGCCTTCGCCACTGCGCCTCGCCAGCGGCAAACTCGCCGCCGCAACCATCTCCGTGCGCGGCCTGCCTCGCACCGCCGACGGCATGGTCGGCCTCGCCTTTCGCGACGACGGGCGCGGCCTTGATCTCACCGCCATCCGCCAACGCGCCGAGGAGAGCGGCCTCCTCGTATCCGGAGTCGAATACGAGGCGGCCGACATCGCCCGTTGCATTTTCGCCCCCGGGTTTTCCACCGCCGCCGAGGTCAATCTCCACGCCGGTCGAGGCATGGGCATGGACATTGTGAAGGCGAAGATCGTGGACGAAGCCGGCGGCGCCATCGAGGTCCACTCCACGCCCGGCCAGTTCTGCGAATTCCATCTCTACTTCCCTTCCGTCACCGCATGAAACTCCTCATCGTCGATGACTCGCTCATCATGAGACGCGCGATTGAGCGCAGCCTCGGTCGTTCGCATTTCACGGAGGTCCGCACCGCCACCACCGGCGTTCAGGCGGTCGACATGTTCGAAAGCTACAAACCCGACGTCGTCACCATGGACATCACCATGCCCGACATGGATGGCCTTACCGCCGTGGACATCATCCTCAAACGCAACCCGCGCGCGACCATCCTCGTCGTGTCCGCGCTCGCCGACAAAGCCACCGCCGTCGAAGCCATTAAACGCGGCGCCTCGGGATTTCTCCTGAAGCCCATTACCGCCGAATCCGTGCACAACGCCCTCGAGGATATCCTCACCGACTAACCGCTCCGCTCACGTCCTCGTCCTACTCCCATGGAAGAAACCATTCTCAAAATCTTCGCGCAAAGCATCACCCGCTACTTCGCCACGGTCAGTGGCGGCGAAGCGACTCTCGGGACGCCTTACCTCAGCGCCGAAAACGAATCCGTCTCCTTCGATTTTTCCGCCGTCATCGGCATCACCGGCTCTCATCGCGGCAACATTTACTACACCGCACCGCGCGAAAAACTTCACGCCTTGCTTCCGCTCATCGGCGAGACCGTGCCCGACGACCGCCTCTGCGCCGAACTCGTCGGCGAGATCACCAACACCATTTCCGGCAACGCCCGCGAGCAACTCGGCGGCGGCTTCATGATCTCAACGCCTTTCATCCTCGAAGGCGCCCCGCTCAACATCCACACCGCGCGCGACAGCACCTGCTACATCCTGCCCGTCACGTGGAAGCACCATCGTTCCCGCGTCCTCGTTTCCCTTCAGCAAACCCCGGCCCACTCGTGACCACTTCCTTCGAAACCGAACGCGAACTCGCCGTCTTCATCGGCACCATCGGGCGCTACTTCCAAACCGTCGGCGGCGCCCTGCCCGCCTTTCTCGCGCCCACGCTCGAACTCGTTGTCCCGCCCCGTCTCGCTTGCACCGGTTACATGCCGGTGAGCGGACGCCTCACCGGCTGGATCGCGCTCAGTCTCCCCTCGGATCTGCTCCGCACGTTGCTCCAACACATGGGCGAAGACCAACACGACGAAACCGCCCAACTCGACCTCGTCGCCGAGATCACCAGCACCCTCACCAGCAACGCCCGCGAACACTTCGGCGAACACCTGCGCGTCGCCCCGCCCCTCGCCGCGCTCGCCGCCGATTTCCCCGACGAACTCACCGCCCCGCCCCTCTCTTTCCGCCTCCCGTTTCAGTGGCAAGGCTCTGACGCATTCCTGCTCATCGCTCTCCAGCGCTAATCCCAAACTCGCCATGTCCTCCGCCAAGTCTCCCGCTTCTTCCGCCACTCCGCGTCTCGCTGATCGTTACGTGCGCTGCGAAGATTTCGCCGCCCGCATCGATGGCATCGAACTCGCGCCCGAAGTGTGGGCCGTCTTCGCGCAACTCACCCAATCGCGCAACGCCCCCGAGCTCGCCCAAACGCTCCAACTCGACGTTGAAGCCGTTAACGCCTCCCTCCGCCGTCTCGTGCGCCGCAAACTCGTGCGCAAACACGTCCTCGGCTGGCGCGACTACACCGCCACCCAGGCTCCGTCAGCCGCGTCGCCCGCGCCCACGACTCCGCTTGTTCCTCCCGCCCCCACCGCAGCCGTCGCCACCGACCTGATCTCGCCGCCCTTTACACGCGACGCGTCGCCGTTGCTCACCCCGAACCCGGTCGGACCGAGCGCAACGCCCACCGCGCCCGCTGCTCCACTGACGCGTTCGCCGATCATTTCGCTTCGTATCTCAAATCCGAATACGTCCGCGCAAACCGCACCCGCCATCAGTTTTCGCATCGCTGCCTCGCCACGCTCCGCCACCCCAAGCACGACAACACCGGGCACATCTGCGTCGGCGCCCTCAGTGACCTCTGCGATCATCTCCGCGACACCCCTCTCCAACTCCCCCGGCATAAAACTGCGGCCCGTGCTCGACGCCATCGGCGCCAAAGCCGGCGGTGGCGTGGCCGGACAATTGCTCGTTTACCGCGTGTTTTTGCAGATTCCCACCGAGCTAATGCAGGCCGCCGGCCTTCATTCGCTGAGCCTCGTAGACGATCATTTCACCGTGCAACACCCGCCTCTGCGTGCCGCGCTCGCCGACGCCGCGCGTCGTCACGCCGATGTCGATATCGACGCGCTCGTCGCCGCCTGAACGCCACCGTCATGCACTCGTCGCTGATTCATTTCGCGCTCGTGCACCAAGGCGACGCCACGCGCCCCGACGAACCCCGCGTGCTCCACTTCGGCGTCGAGGGTGACGCCGGCAACGGCACCACCGCCGCCACGCCGATTCACCTGCTCGTGCTCGACGTGCGCCGGATGAAGCCCGCGTGCGTGCAGGCCGCCTTCGCCGTCGTGAAGCGCCTGCGCCGTGCCCCCGGCATCTTGCACGGCGTGCTCGTGTGCGATGTGCCGCTGCTCCCGCTCGTCCTCGGGGCGATGCGCGCCGGGCTTCGCGACCTCATCCACGAGCCGCTCACCGCGCGACAATTGCTCCGACTCCTGCGCGTGGCCACGCCTGCCCACCGCGCCAGCGCCCGCCAGATTTCCGCTCTCGCCGCGCTCGTGCGCACCGTCGCCTCCTCCGACCGCGCGGCCAGCCCCGCTTCCACCCTCGCCCGCCGCGAATACGCCCTCGTTCAACGCGCCGAACAACTCGGCCACATGGAAACTCGCCTCACCCTCGAACGCGCCACACTCGAAGACCGCGAACACAAACTCCGCGCCGGCACCCGCCGCCTCGAACGCGAGTTCGCCGCCCTCCAAAAAGACGCCGATATCCCCAAACCTGCCGCCACGCCTGCGAGTTCCATCAGCAACGCTCCCTTTAGTCCGGGCACCGTGAGCGCTTCGCCCTTCGCGACCGATCTGCAGGCGATTGCCGCCCAACTCTCCGAGCGCGCCCACGCCCTCGATATCCGCGAACGCATGCTCCATGAGATGGAAACCTTGCTCACCGCCCAACTGGCCCACCACGAAACCCAGCCCGCCGGGAGCTGGAACGGCTGAAACCGGCCGACTGCCGCCCGCCAATCGTTTTAACTCCGCGCCAGCGTAACATTGACCGCGATGGGGGCGGTTGGTTATCCCTTGCCGTTATGTCCACGCCGTCCGCACCCGAATCCGCCCAGCTCATGGAAGCCGTCGTCTCCCTCGCGAAACGCCGCGGCTTCGTCTTCCAGTCCTCCGAGATCTACGGCGGTCTGAACGGTTTCTTCGACTACGGCCCCATGGGCGTCGAGTTGAAGAAGAACATCCGCGACTGTTGGTGGAACGACATGGTCCGCCGCCGTGACGACATCGTCGGCATCGAGACCTCCATCATCATGCACCCGAAGGTCTGGGAGGCCTCCGGCCACGTCGCCGGTTTCAGCGACCCGCTCGTCGACTGCAAAGTATCCAAAAACCGCTACCGCGCCGACCAGCTGTTCTGGGCGCCGATCGTCATCGACGGCACCATCCACGGCTACGTCTCCGCCCTCGAAAGCGACAAGACCACCGAGGAACTCCAGGCCGCCGCCGAACTTTTCAAGCGCAAGAAGGCCATCACCGGCACCCTCGCCGCCGTCGTCGCGAAGGACTTCACCGAGGCCAGCGCCGACGAGGTCACCAAGATCCCGTCGCCCGCCACCGGCAATCCCGACCTCACCCCGCCGCGCGCCTTCAACATGATGTTCCAGACGAACGTCGGCGCCATGACCGACGCCTCGTCCGTCGCCTACCTGCGCCCCGAGACCGCGCAGGGCATGTTCGTTGATTTCAAGAACGTCGTGGACACCACGCGCGTGAAGCTGCCCTTCGGCATCGCCCAGACCGGCAAATCGTTCCGCAACGAGATCACCCCGCGCAACTTTATCTTCCGCTCCCGCGAGTTCGAGCAGATGGAAATGGAATTCTTCATCCACGAGGACGACGATTGGGCGAAGTGGCACCGTTACTGGATCGACTGGTGCACCAGCTGGCTGAAGAGCATCGGCCTGCCCGAGTCGCACCTTTCTGAATACGACCATCTCAAGGAGAAGCTCGCGTTCTACTCCAAGGGCACCACGGACATCATGTTCAAGTTCCCCTTCGGCGTGCAGGAACTCTGGGGCATCGCCGCCCGCGGCAACTACGATCTCACGCAACACGCCAACGCCTCCGGCAAGGCGCAGGAGATCTTCGACGAAGCGTCCAAGAAGAAATTCGTCCCGCACGTCATCGAACCCGCCGTCGGCCTCGACCGCATCTTCCTCGCCGTCCTTTCCTCGTGCTACGCCGAGGAGCAGGTCACCGACGAAAAGGGCAACACCGAGACGCGCACCGTTCTCCGCCTCAGCCCGCGCATCGCCCCGCTGAAGATCGCCGTCCTCCCCTTGATCAAAAACAAGGAGCAGCTCGTCGCTCGCGCCCAGGCGCTCTACGCGAAGTTGAAACGCAAATACGCCTGCTTCTACGACGAGACCGGCAACATCGGTAAGCGTTACCGCCGCCAGGACGAAGTCGGCACGCCCTACTGCGTGACCATCGACTTCGACACGATCGAGAAGGAAGGCGATACGTTCACCCTCCGCGAACGCGACTCGATGGCCCAGCGCCGCGTCACCGAAGCCGAACTCTTTGCTCTTCTCGAAGAGCAGGTTTACTGAGTCGTCTTCTTTAAACGCAAAAGCGCCCGTCCATAGGCGCTGGTCGCAAAGGAATCACGGCCCACGCCTTTCTTTGCGACCTTTGCGTCTTCGCATCTTTGCGTTAAACCCTTTTCCGGATACACCATCGCCTTATGCCTCCTCGCCCTCGTCCGCCCATCGTGCGCAGTGTCCGCACGCCCGAGGCGATTCAGGCGATGCGCGTCTGGCTCGAATCGTTTAACCCCGCCAAAAGCCAGCAGGGCCAGACCTACTTCGAAAAAGGCTACGTCTCGGCCGTCCGCGCCGATGCCGACCATCTCGTAAAAGCCGAGGTCAACGCCGAGGAGCGCTGCTCCGTCACGTTGTTTCTCACGCGCGGCGACTGGACCTCGCGCTGCACCTGCTCCGCGCCTCTCGCCTGCAAACACGCCTACGCCGCCGGCGTCGCGTGGATCGCCTCCGTGGAATCCGGCGGACGCGATGGCCGTGATCCCGGCGATGCCACGCCCGTGGTGGATCCCGCCGCCAACGCATCCGCCGAAGAACGCGCGCTCGAACAGGAACTCGCCGGCTGGTTGCGTGCCTTGCCGTCCGCCGAGGAAAAAGCCTCCGCAAAAAACCCCGATTTATTCGCCGGCCTTCTCGGCTTGCGCGTGCGCCTCGACCAAACCGGAAGCTGGTTCGTCGAAGTCCGCCCCACCTCCGACAAACGCTGGAAGGCGCCCGCGCAACGCTGGCTGAGCGATCTCGCCACGCTCCGCCCCGCCGACCTCGAATCGTTTCCTCCCGCAGAAGCCGCCCTCGCCGCCGCGCTCGCCGCCGAATGCCGCCTCGCGCCCAACGGCCTCTCGGCCAAGCGTCCCCTGCCGCCCGCCGCCGTCATCGGCTTGCTGCGCACCCAAGCCGCCCGCCCCGCGCTCGCGATGCCCGACGGCAGCCCGCTCGTGATCGAGCCCTCGCCGCTCGTCCCGGAAGCCATCGCCTCCACGACCGAACCCGATCGCCTCGATGTGCGTCTCGTCGCGCCCGATGGACGCGTGGCCGAACCCGCCGTGCTCGTTTCACCGCGTCCCGAGCCGCTCTATCTTTTTGACGGACAACTCTGGCGCGGCCCGCCGCCCACGCCATCCGCCCGCCTGCCCGTAGCCGCGCTCAAAGACGCGCGCCTGCTTCCCCGCCTGCGCGCCGCCGGTTTGCGCCTGCCCGCCGGCCTCGCCGCCGAGGTGCGCCTCGTCACTTTGCGCCCGCAGCTCAAATGCTGGCTCACGCCCACCTTCGACGGCGAGGAGCGCGACTTCCACGCGCAACTCACCGCCCGCGCCGACCAGCCGCCGTGCGAGCAACAATGGACCGACGCCGCCGGCTGGACGTGGACCAAGAACGGCGCTCCGCCGCCACGCGTGATCGGTGAACCCGTGCTCGAGTTCGACCTCTCCGCCGCGCGCGCCGCCAGCTCCCGTTTCGCCGGTTTCCGCCTCGTGTGGGATGGCTGGGCCGACGCGTGGACGCGCCCCGTCACCAGCACGTTCCCCGACGAATTCCTCGCGTGGCACGCCGCGCAATCGCCCGAGATGGACATCGAGGTCTCGCCGGAACTCGCCGCGCTGTTTGGTGAGCCACTGCGCGCCCACGTGGATGTCTCCGTCGTCGCCGCGCCCGGCTCCGAGCAAGACTGGTTCGACCTCACCGTCGGCCTGCGCGTGGCCGACACAAGCCTCACCCCCGACGAAATCGCGTTGCTCCTCAAAGCCCGCGGCAAATGGGTCAACCTCCCCCGCCACGGCTGGCGCCGCGTCGAAACCGCCGTCGATGTCGATGGCGCCTCGTCCGCCGCGCTCGATCGCCTCGGTGTCGGCGTGGACGATGTAATCACCGGCGGACGTCCCGCGCGTCACCGCATGCACGTCCTCCAACTCGCGCTCGAGGCCGAAGCCCTCGCCGAACGCGACGCGCTCCTCGTCCACGTTCTCCAGGACCGCGCTTCCCGCATCGCCGCCCTCCCGCCCGCCACGCTCCCCACCAACCTGCGAGCCACGCTCCGCCCGTATCAACTCGAAGGATACCAATTCCTCACGCACCTCGCGGCGCAGGGCTTCGGCGGCGTCCTCGCCGACGACATGGGCCTGGGTAAAACCGTTCAAACCCTCGCCTGGCTCCTCCACCTCGCCGCCGCGCCGCGTCCCGCCGGAGCCCAACCCTTCCGCGCCCTCGTGGTGTGTCCGAAGAGCGTCACCCACGGCTGGCTCACCGAGACCGCCCGCTTCGCTCCCGACCTCGGCATCGCCGCGTTCTCGACCGACCTGCGCTCCGCCTCGGCCGCCGTCGCCACGGCGCCGCAGCTGCTCGTCGCCAACTACACGCAACTTCGCCTCCACGCCCCCGCGTTCCGCTCGGTCACCTGGGACGCCGTCGTCCTCGACGAAGGCCAGTTCATCAAAAACCCCGGCAGCCAGATCGCCGTATCCGCTCGTTCACTACGCGCCAAACATCGCGTGGTCCTGACCGGCACGCCGATCGAAAACCGCCTCGCCGATCTGTGGAGCCTGTTCGCCTTTGCCCAGCCCGGCCTGCTCGGCGATCAAGCCGGCTTCCGCCGCCAATATAACGAGGCCGATCCCGCCGCGCTCTCGCGCCTGCACCGCCGCGTGCGCCACTTCCTCCTGCGCCGCACCAAAGCCCAGGCCGCGCCCGATCTGCCCTCGCGGACCGAGGACGAAATTGTGGTCGAACTCGAAGGAGAACAGCGCCGCCTCTACGACGCCGAACTCAAACGCGCACGCGCCCACCTGCTCGGCGTTGAAACCAAGAGTGCGCTCGACGCGGTGCGTTTCCACGTGCTCGCGAGTCTGCTCCGCCTGCGCCAGATTTGCTGTCACCCCGCGCTCGTCGATCCCGCGCACGCCGACCTCCCGAGCGCCAAACTCGACGCGTTGCTCGAACGCATCGAAGAGCTCGCCGAGGAAGGCCACCAGGTTCTCGTTTTCAGCCAGTTTGTCGGCATGCTGGAAATCATCCGCGCGCGCCTGATCACTGAAAATATCGGCCACCTCATCCTCACGGGCGCGACCGAAAACCGCGCGGAACTGGTCGACACGTTCCAGACCGACAACACCAAGACGGTTTTCCTGCTTTCGCTGAAAGCCGCCGGTTTCGGTCTCAACCTCACGGCCGCAAGCTACGCCATCCTTTATGACCCGTGGTGGAATCCCGCCGCCGAAGCGCAGGCGATCGACCGCATTCACCGCATTGGCCAGACGAAGCCCGTGACCGCCTACCGCCTGATCGCCGAAGGCACGGTCGAGGAAAAGATCCGCCTCCTGCAGCGCGAAAAAGCCGCCCTCGCCGCCGCCGTCGTCCAGGAAGAAAGCCTCGCGACCGTCATGGACTTGGACAGCTTGCGCCGGATCTTGGCGTAAGCATCCGCCAGCCGGCGTCGAATCCGGCACTAAAATTCAAATCCAAGGTCGAAACCTTTCACATGAAGCCTCCTTTCGTTCGCGCCCTCCTTGTCGTGAGCCTGCTCCTCACCGCCGGCTGCTCCTCCACCTACTACAACACGATGGAGAAGTTCGGTTACGCGAAACGTGACATCCTCGTCGATCGCGTCGAGAAGGCCCAGGAATCGCAGACCGAGGCCAAGGAGCAATTCGCAGACGCCCTCCAGCACTTCCTCGCCGTCACCAAATCCGACGGCGGCCAGCTCCAGCGCAAATACGACGGCATGAGCGCCGAGTTCAAACGCAGCGAAGCCCGCGCCAAGGAAGTCCATGAACGCATCGATGCCGTCGAGAACGTCGCCGAGGCGCTCTTCAGCGAGTGGAAGCAAGAGATCAAACAATACTCCAACTCGTCCCTGCGCAGCGAAAGCCAGCGCCAGCTCGATGCCACCCGTCGCAACTACGACAACGTGCTCAAGCTCATGCGCCGCGCCGCCGAGCGCATGGACCCCGTGCTCGCCACGTTCCGCGACCAAGTGCTCTTCCTGAAGCACAACCTCAACGCCCGCGTGCTCGCCTCGCTCGACTCCACCAACCGCGAACTCGAGGCGGATATCTCGCGACTCATCGCCGACATGGAAACGTCCATCCGCGAAGCCGAAGCGTTTATCAAAACGCTCCAGTCCACCGACGCGAAGTAACCAAGCTGCTGCAGAAAAGCGCCTAGCTTCCTGCCGGCGAGGAGACCCTCCGCCAGCTCAACGGCTCCACGTAGTAGCGCTTTACTTTGCGTGAGGCGGCGCACGCTCCACCACCCGCGCATCTCCGCGTAATTGCCCTACTGCGCCGGTTCGGTAGCCGCGGATTGAGTAACGTCCACCTCCACCGACTTCAGTCCGCGTCCCTTCGCACTGTAATCGGCACGCGGCTTCTCAAAGGTTTTGGCAGTGACCGAAAGCGTTTCGATCTCGTTCACCAAAAACAGCCGCCAACCGGGCGGCGGCTCGGAGCGACTGCCCCCTGCGGTCTGCCAGGCAAGCAGCGCCGGCTTTTCATCGTTGGCCCTGCCCAGCGCATGCGGTTCAACCCGCCGCTCGTGTCCGTTGTAAACGAAGACGATCACCTTTCGTTCGCGGATCGCCTGAGTGAGTAGCGAGGAACGTTCCGATGCGGGTCCACGTTGTGTGAGTGATGGTTTTTCTCCGCCCCAAGCCCACACCCACGGCAGCATTGCCGCCACGAATACCGAACGCTTTAACCAAGTGCGTCGTGTCATAAGTCGACCCAACAAGGTCTTACGCATCACCTCAAGACATGCCTGCAACTAATTGCCAATAACTTCCTGCTCGAGCTGTTTCCCATGTCCGCCTCTTCACGCGCACCTCGTCGCCGCCCGCACCTCGTCCTGATCAACGCCTCACTCGCGGGGGCCACCGGCAACACTGCCGCCGCGTTCACCGTTATCCGCAAGCACCTCGCGCGGCGCGCCCGCGTCACCGTCCTCACGCTGGCGGGCAACGCGCCTCACGGCACCGCCCTCCGTTTCGCCGACATCCAGGCCACGCTCGCCACGGCCGACGGTTTTCTGTTCGGCACCGGCAACCATTGGGATTCCTGGAGCAGCGTGCTGCAAACATTGCTCGAAGACGCCACGTTGTCTGAAGGCTCGAAGCTCTGGCTCGGCAAACCCGCCGCCGTCGTCGTCACCGAACACAGTGTAGGCGGCAAAGGCGTGCTCTCGCGCCTGCAAGGTGTGCTGGTGACCTTCGGCTGCGCGATTCCGCCCATGAGCGGCCTCGTGATTTCAAAATCCACGCAGATCGCCGCGCATCACGACGCCGACGCGGCCAATGATTTCTGGACCGCTTCCGACCTCCCGATCGTGTGTCACAACCTCATCGAAGCCGCCGCCGGCACCCACCGCTGGCGCGCCTGGTCCGTCGACCGCGAGGATTTTTCCAAGCGCTGGATCGACGTTCCTTAATCACGGGTTTTTTAAACCCACGCCTCCGAAGGCAACCCACGCGTAAACAAGCGGCAGGCCACTAAACACGACGTTGAGTGCATGGTAACCGATCCGATACCACGTGTTGGTTAGAAACGGCC
>JBEVND010000296.1:0-3037 GCA_040508285.1 Rariglobus sp.
GCTACGCCGAGCTGTTTACGCGCCTCGTCATACGTCGCCGCCTGTCCCGCCACAGCGAAGCCCACTTGGCTGCTAAACAAACTGACCAGCCCTTCACGAATGACAGGGAAATCCTCGACGATAAAAATCTTCAACGGGGCGATTTCAAACATGTGGCAACACAGGTAAACAAACCCACCCGTCCACGTGCAAGTCGCGAGGAGCCCGGATGCACAAGTCGCCGAATTTATCCCTACGCTCAGCTTCGCCTAAGCACGCGCACGCCCGCCGACTTGTTTGCTTTGGTCCCTGCTCCACCAGACACCTCAATCCTCCAGCTCGACGTTCCAGTAAGCCAGATCGAGGAAGTCCTTCCAGCGTTCGCGTTCCTTGTTGCCGAGCACGAGCGAAATGACCGGACGCCACTTCGGTTTCACCGGTTTACGCACGAGACGCATGTTGGCCTGATGCGGCAGGCGATTCGCCTTCCTGGAATTACATTTGATGCACGAGCAGACGATGTTTTCCCACGTGGTTTTCCCTCCGTGATCGCGCGGGATGACATGGTCGAGATTCAGGTCTTCGCGCTCAAAAACATGGCCGCAATACTGGCACGTGTCCTTGTCGCGCTCGAAGACATTGTTGCGCGTCAGCTTCAGCTCCTTGCTTGGCAACCGGTCGAAATGCGCGAGCAAGATCACCCGCGGCAGGCGGATCGTCGTGCGCGGCGTGTGGACCTGATCCATCAGTTCAAGTGGCGGATTGCTCTGCGAGAAATCCACCCAGTCCATGAGATTGAAAACGCGGAAGTCATCCTCGTGGTGATGAACGACGCTCGCGTGACCTCTCGACAACAAACCAAAGGCGCGTTTGGCACCGATAACATTCACCGCCTGCCACAGGCGATTTAGGACCAACACAGGTTGATCTAACACAGCCTCCATATGGGCTCTGACGAGTAGTTGCCGCGTGGAGACGTGTCAAGGACCGCGCCGGTTAACTTCCGGTGACACGCCCAAACCAGACGCCTGAACCCGCCTAGTTGCCTTGGGATCACTCACGCCAACGCGACGACGACACGCAAAAAGAGCCGGACCTCATGGCCCGGCTCTTTCGCTTTTGGAACGCAATCGGTGACGAACCCGAGGGTCCATCACCGCCGCCGGTTCATTCCGCTTCGCGGTCAGCGTCGGTCGCCAGTGCGGGCTCCAGCGCGATGTTTTTCACGCGGATGCCCTTCAGCTTTTGAAGGATCAACGGAACGTGCTCGGTGGTCACATCGACCAGCGTGTGACGCTGGTGAATGTCCATCGCACCTACCACATTGGCTGGCAGACGGGTGACCCCAGCAACTTTGCCCACGATGTCAGCAGGCGTGATGAGCTGCTTGCGACCGACGTTGAAGAACAACGTCGTCATATTGGGCTCACGGCCCGTGCGGGCGGGACGCTGGAATTTCTGCTTCGAGGGACGCGGCTCAGCCGGTTCCTCGTTTTCAAAAATCGCGCGTTCCTGCGCAGCCGGCTCGGCCTGATCGGTCGTCGCCTCGGCAGACGCCTGCGAGGGCGCGGCCACCTTGGGCTTGTTGGCGACCTTGGCGAAAGCCGGCGGCACGGCCTTGGCGGCCGGTGTCTCGCTTACGTAGGCCGGCGCGGGCTTGTGCGCGGCAGGCGTAGGCGACGGGGCCGACGAACGCGTCGGACGCTCCGCGCCGGGCTTGGCGGGGGAAGCGGGTGGCTGCTCGGGTTTGTCGCCGCCATGCATCATGTGCAAAAGAGCGGAGACCACATCGGTGCTCGCGTGCCCCTGCTCGATCAGGCGATCGATAAAGCGGTCCTGCTTGATGTATTTCCCGGCATCGAGCACGCCGCGCACTTTTTCAAAAAACACGTTTTCGCGCGCTTCTTCGACTTGGTCGAGCGACGGCACATTTTCGCGACGGATCTTTAGTTTCCCGTAACGAATCATGTTTTGCAGGCCATAGATCTCGCGACCGGAGACGAACGTAAACGCCTTACCCTCGCGACCAGCTCGACCGGTGCGGCCCACGCGATGCGTGTAATCCTCGGCGTCGTTGGGCAGGTCGAAGTTGAACACCACCTCGAGGTCATCGACGTCGAGACCGCGCGCCGCCACGTCGGTCGCCACGAGGAACTCAAAGCCCCGACGCTTGAACTTGTCCATCACGCGCGTGCGGGTGGATTGCGTGATGTCGCCATGCAGGCGATCCGTGGCGTAACCGCGCGCGTGCAAGTGCTCATCGAGCTCATCCACCATGATCTTGGTGGAGCAGAAAATGATGCCGTAGCGGAAATCGTGCAGATCGATCAGGCGCGTGAGCACGTCGATTTTGTAGCGGCGATCGACCTCGATATAAACCTGGTCAACCTTCGGAGCGTTCTGCGCCTGCGCGGCGATTTTAATCCATTCCGGATTCGGCAGGAAGCGATTGATCATCGCCTGAATCGCGGGCGGCATCGTCGCCGAGAAGAACAGCGACTGACGCGTGGTGGGGGTTTCAGAAAGGATCTTCTCGATGTCGTCGCGGAAGCCCATGTCGAGCATGCGATCGCACTCGTCGAGGATGATCATCTTGAGGTTATCGAGACGCAGCGTGCCGCGCTCCATGTGGTCCATCACGCGACCAGGCGTGCCGATCACGATCTGCGCACCGGCTTCGAGCGCGCGGATCTGACGCTCATACGGCTGACCACCGAAAATCGGCACTTCGCGCACGCCCGTTTTGAAGAAGGCGAGCTTGGCGATTTCCTCGGCAACCTGCACGGCGAGTTCCCGCGTGGGGCAGAGAATAAGGACCTGAACGACCTTCTTCTTCGGGTCGACCTTCTCGACTGCGGGAATGCCGAACGCGGCGGTTTTGCCCGAGCCGGTGGCGGATTGGCCGACTACGTCTTTGCCCGAGAGCAACAGCGGAATGACGGCAGTTTGGATCGGCGAAGCCTCTTCAAACCCCATCTTGTCCACGGCCTTCAATACCTCGGCGGACAGCCCGAGCTCGGCAAATTTCAGTTTTTCCATACGACACCTTATGCAGCCG
>JBEVND010000303.1:0-10205 GCA_040508285.1 Rariglobus sp.
GCGGGATACCCGAAGGATTGCCCACGCCGACAAATCCAAAGCGCAGCACCCCGCCGGGCGCGTCTGGATTTTCAGTGTTCTTGCTGCAGCCGCAGACCAGCAATGCGAACGCTACCCCCGCTACCATCAACGCGCGTTTCATCATCGGGCGTCTCCCACCGGCACGCCTTCCGCCACCCAATCACGCAGCGAGAAATCCTTTCTGAAAACATGGTGCTCGAGGAAGAAACGCTTGGTTTCCTCCAGCGAAGCGATCCCGTTCCCGGGCAGCGGAGCCGTCCGCCAGAGATCGAGCGGATAGAGCTCACGCACCACGTCCTCGGGCATTTTCCAAACGGTCGTCATGAATTTATAAAACTCGTCCGGATGCGCCTGCATTTCGACCACCGCCTTGGCGATCACTCCGTTCCAAACCTCGGCAAACCGCGGATGCTTTTTCAGGAACGCTTCTCCGCCCACGGTAATAAACAAACCCGCCGGACCATCGCCGTTACGCGCCTCGGCGAGCACACGAAAACCCCGCCGTGCAAAAATCGGCCCGTAGTTCACGGCCATCGCGTCAATGTCTCCGCGCAACAAAGCCGCCTCACTGTCGCTCGTGGGCAGGTTGACGATGTGCGTCTTATCCTTGAGACCGGCCTTCACGAGTAATCCGTAGGCGAAGTGCCAGGGATTGGCTCCGAAGCCTGACGCCACTTTTCCGCCCGCCAGGTCCTGCACGGTCTTCGGGCCATCAGGCCGCGTCACGAGGTAGATGTTGTAGTTCAACATATCGATGTTGATCAACCGCACCTCCAGGCCGGCGCCGCGCCCGATGATTCCACCCGTATCGCCGGTCGTGAAAATATCGACCGCGCCCGCCGCGAAGGCCTGGTTCAACATCTGGCCGCTCGCGGTCACGAACTCGATTTTATCGATTCCGATCTTGGCGAGTTCGGGCTGGAGCAAGCCGCGTTGATAAGCCCACCCCACGACGCCCTGCGGGATATCGGACGCGCTGCCCATGTTGGGATAACCGAAACGCAACGTGGTCCCGGTCGAGGCCGTAGCGTCCGTTGCCTTCTTTCCGCAGCCGCTTAACGCCAGTCCCAAAGCCATGCCAACACCTGCCAACACACCAAACCAAGTGATTCTCTTTTTCATAAACAGATAAGCGCTCAGCGTCCGTTCACGGCCACGGATTTCGGGTTTTGAAGGTCGCCACGACCGGCGGAGAGCCCGCGCGGTTTGCGGCCGTTGATCAGATAATTCCCCAGGTTAAAGGTTTTCCAATACGGCGGATCGTGCAGCGTGTGCGTGCGCGCGTTGCGCCAGTGTCGGTCGAGGTTGAACTCTTCACGCGTCGCGCTGGCACCGTTCAACGTGAAAAGCTCGTTGGTGATCGCGAGCGCCACGGCATCGGTCGCGAAGCGCGCCTCGCCTACCGCCAGCGTGGCATCGATTTCGGTTTGCTCTGTCCCCTGCCCTTCGCGACGAGCGATATCGAGCAGTTCACCTGCGCGCCGCACCAGGGCATTGGCGGCGTTGAGCTGCAACGCGAGTTCGCCCACGCGACGGATCACGTAAGGCTCGTCGGCGTGACGGTCCAAACCGGAATCCGGAGAGACGCGCGCGCGGGTGCGGATAAAATCAATCGTGTCGTGGAGTGCCTCTTCCGCGATACCGGCATCGATGCCCGCGTGCATGATCTGCGCAAAACCGCTGGTGCCATGATACTCGCCCGCGACTTTGTAGCGGTGCACCACGAAGCGGTCCGGCACGAAAACATTATCAAAAGTGGTCGTGCCGCTCGCGGTGGTTCGCTGGCCCATGCCGCTCCAGTCGTCATGGATGGTCATGCCCGGAGTGCCGCGTTTTACATACGCGGTAAAAACGCGTTTCTGGTCATCGGTGACGAAAACCGGAACCCACGGCGCAAACAGCGCACCGGTGCAGTAGGTCTTGCGGCCATTGATGACGTAACCGCCGCGCGTCTTGGTGAATGTCGTGCGCAGGTTGTGCCCGTCCTTGGTGATCATATCGGGCTCCTTCAGGGCATTGCCCAGGTGCTGGCCCTTTAAAAACTGTTCGAAGAAAAACTTCTTCTGTGCGGGCGTGCCGGCACCGCGGATCGCATCCACGAAGACGAAGTGATTTTGCGGAATCTGCCCGAGACTGCCGTCTGCCGCTGCGAGAATGCGAAATACATTGGCCAGTGTGACCATCGACACATCCGCTCCGCCATGACTGCGGGGAACGGTGATGCCCAGCAGACCGCTGGCGGCGAGCTCTTTGACCTCATCAAAAGGCAGGCGGCGTTCCCGATCGCGTGACGACGCACCCGGGCGGAACCGCTCCGCCAAAGCCGTGGCCACACGAAGCGCCTCGGCATCGTCACGGAGGACCGGGACCGATGAATCCGGAGAGGGCTTGGCGACGCGTTTTCCAACTCTGCGCACAGGCAAAAGAACACTCATAGGAAGGACGGAATGCCGGAAAAGTGGTCTCTCAAAGGCACACCTTATCAGGGTTAAAGAACTGCGGCCGGCGTTCCCGGCTGAGGTTGGACGCCTCGGCGAGGACGGCCCAGCAAGGCCCGGCCGTTTTCGGAGAGAATCTGCCGTTTTTGCTCCGGACGCAGCGAGGTGACGTCGATGCTGCGTGCATTCGCCGCCAGCGAAAACACCGGGTCATCGGTGCCGAAAAGCAGACGGTCCGCACCGAGCACGCTCGCGGCAAGTTCGACCGAGCGGGTTCCTTGTGAACCTGTATCCACGTAGAAACGACGCAACGGCGTGATCGGATCCGGCAGGTGCCGCTCATGCGCGACGTTGAGCAGGCGGTCCACGTAGAACGGAAGCGCACCGCCCAGATTGGCGATCTGCACCGACACCGAGGGAAACGGCTTGAGCAGATCCGAATACGCCAGCGTAGCGAAGGCCGAGGCGATGCGACCTTGCAGATCGATCACCGTCGAACGAAACGGAACGCCATCGTCCTTGGCTGCCGCAGGACTGCGCGAGCCACGCCAGCTGCCCGGATGAATAAACAGGTGGCTCCGCCAGCGCTCAGCGACCTCCAGCACCGGCAGAATCTCTCGCGCGCTTTCGATGGAAAGCAACGCATCCACCGGCACGATCGCGCCGAGCAAACCGAGATCCCGATGCGCGCGCTCCAGCTCGGCTGCCGCCACGCGCACATCCGTCCACGGCAGCGTGGCGAGAGCGGAGAACCGGTCGGGGTGAGCCGCCACCACCCTGGAGATACCGTCGTTGAACGATTGAGCCAGAAGCAGCACTTCGTTGACCGGCAGATCGTCGCCGCCCAGTCCGGGCAGCGACAAAATCTGACGTTCCACGCCGGCCGCATCGTTTGCGCGCAGGCGTTCCTCAATCGTGATAAACACCGGCTTGAGCACCTGCCCCGCGCCACCTGGCTCGTTGATGCGCACTTCCTGCCCGGAGTCGTTTAACTTGATCTGCGGCGGCAGCGTCCGGCTGCGAAGCAGATCCACGAACTTGCGAGGCAGGAAGTGCGAATGCCAGTCGATGAGGTGTGCCATGGTGGTTTGCGCGGGTGGATTAAAGCGGCTGACTTAGAAGCGGAAGTTTACTCCGCCCGCGAAGTTGCGACCTACGCCGGGCGAATAGACCGGCTGGTTTTTGTTGCCACCGGCGTTGAAGACCGTGGAAACGGCCGCGGCATAACGTTCGTCCGCGAGATTGCGCGCTTCGAAGAAGATATCCCAACGACGACTGGGCGAAGTGTAGCCGATCTTGGCGCCGAAGATCGTGTAAGACGGCACGTAGATCGAGTTCGCGAAATCGACCGGATAGCTG
Organism: Rariglobus sp.; assembly: GCA_040508285.1. Taxonomy (GTDB): domain Bacteria; phylum Verrucomicrobiota; class Verrucomicrobiia; order Opitutales; family Opitutaceae; genus Rariglobus. The sequence continues at coordinate 3,819 of JBEVND010000303.1, forward strand.
GAGAACGACGACTCGATGTTTGCACCGATATAGAAACCCGAGCTGTGCTCATAGGTCAGATCGGCCTGATAGAAGTTCGACGGGATGCCGGGCAATTTGCTGGAGGAATCGCCCTCGTAATAGAAATCGCTCCAGGTAAAGACTTGACGGAACACGACGCGTTCAGGACGGCTGCCCTTCGCGTCGCTTGCAGTGGCGGAAGTCCACAACTCGGTGTCGAGCGCGGCTTCGATGCCTTGGTGACGAGTCGGCTCGGCGTTGCTCGTTGCGGTGGTCAGCAGCACGGGATCGATCACCACGCTCAGCAGTTCGTTGCGAACCCAGGCGTGGTAATAGGAAAGGTCCCACTTGAAGCGTCCGGATTCGCCGCGAGTGCCAAACTCCACCGTGGTGGCGGTCTGCTCCTCAACGTCGAGGAATGCGAAGGGAATGTTCGCGCCGTTGTTGCGTGTGTAGGAAAGCGTGGTCGGGGCCTCGACCGACTGACTCACGTTGGCGTAAAGCTGAACCTTCGGGTTAAGCTCGTAACGGAGGCCCACGCGCGGGGCCAAATTGAAGTAATCTTCCTTCAGGTTATCCGTGAACGGACGCACCAGATCGACTTCGCGGCTCTGGCTGGCGGCGGCGATGCCGGTGGTGAGCCACAGCTTGTCGGTGACGGCGAGGTCGTTGCTCGCGAGCAAGATCACGTCGAGCGCATCGTAGTCCGTCAGATACGTATTCACGCCGGCTCCGTTGAGACCGTAGGCCTCGGCGGTGAGTTGCTTCATGGTGAGAAGCGCCAGCGTCGCCTTGTTTTCACGACCGAACAGCTCGTGATCCTGGAAATAACGCACCGAGGCGGAGATGTCGCTGAAGGACCAGAGAATCGGCGCCGGACTGCCGAGGCTGTTGTCCACCGGGTAGTCCTTGTATTGGACACCGACCTCGAGCCGCGAGTCAGCGTCGATCTGGAACACGGTGTTGTTGCTCACCGTGTTCGAGCCAGTGTTTTTGCGCTCACGAACGTTCGCGAATTGTGAACTCGTCGGATCGCTCTGCAGCACATTCCAGCCGAGAAAACCGGGCGTCTCCTGATTTTGCTTCGCGAAACGATAATTGAAACGCGTGGTGACGTTGTCGTTGAAACGATAGCCCGCATTGAAGATGAAGCGCGTGCTATCGGCCTCCGAATTATCACGGTAACCTTCCTGTTCGTAGCGCGTAGCGCTGACGTAATAGTCGAACGGACCGGCGACATAACCGGAGCTCACCTGCCCTTTGAAATAACCAAAGCTGCCGGCTTCGAGGCGTGCCTGGAACGGGGCTTCGTCGTAACCGGTTTTGGTGACGTAGTTGATGGTGCCACCGAGCGAAAGCGGGCCGTAATCAAACGCGTTGGCGCCGCGCAGCACCTGGATGTAGTTAGCGACCAGCGGTTCGTTGGACTCGTAGGGAATACCGGAGAGCGAGGAGAGCGGCTGACCGTCGAGCAGAACCTGAATGCCGCCGTTGAAGTTGATCGCACCGCGCACAAGACCGGAGCCGCGAATGGAGATCTTGGTGGCTTCGCCGCCGTCTGAAGATTGCGCGTAGACGCCCGATTGAAACTTGAGCGCGTCAGCCGTGTTGGAGACACGACCTTGGGCAACCTCGTCGAGGCGGATCAGGCTCGCGCCGCCCGAGATATTTCCCACTGCAGCCTCGGCTGCGTCGACATTGGTGGGCGCAAGTGTGGCCTGGGTTTCGGAGACGACGAGGCGGTCGAGTTCGACCACGTCTTTGTCGGTGGCCGCAGGACGGCTTTCGGCGGCAGTTGACGAAGTGGAAGCCAGCAGTGCAGACGCCGAGGCGGCGACGATGGAAACGAGACGATTGAAACGTAGTTCACTCATGAACGGGAAAAAGACGGTGGTTAATTGAAGGACGAAAAAGAGAGCGGCGGAGCCACGCGGTGCGACGGTGGCTCCGCCATGGGATCAGAAGCGGTAGGCCAGGCCGGCGGAGTAATTGCGACCGAGACCGGGCGTATAAACGGGACTCGCGGCGGTGCCGGTAAAGACCGGTGAAACGACCGACGCGTAGCGTTCGTCGGAGATGTTGCGCACCTCGAAGAAAACCTCCCAGCCCTTCTCCGGCTGCACGTAGCCGATCTTGGCGCCAAAGATCACGTAGGACTTCGCGTAGATGTCGTTGGCGAAATCAGCCGCGTAGCGTGTGAGCGAGGACTCGGCGTCGAACGAAACGTAGAAACCCGACGCATGTTCGTAGGCGATTTCAGCCTGGTAGAGGTGACGGGGAACACCGGCGAGGTCGTTCTTGCCGAAGACATCGTCATCCTCGTAGCGGAAATCGTTAAACGTATAGGCCTGGCGGAAAACGATGCGGTCGGTGCGGCTTTTCGGATTGGCGCTATCGAGCAGCGCGGACTCCCACAGCGTGGTGTTGAGGCCGGCTTCGATACCTTGATGGATGGTCGGGCTGGCGTTGGAGGTTGCCTGGCTGGTCGGGTCGAGCGGGTTGAGCAACACCGTGAGCAACTCGTCGCGCACCCACGCGCGGTAGAGCGCGACGTTCCATTCGAAAATGCCGTGCTCGCCACGTCCGCCGATTTCCACGGTGGTCGCCGTCTGCTCCTTGAGATCGAGATTGGAGACGGTGGGACCGGTGCCGCGTGCGAAGTAGTTCACGATCGGCGCCTCGACCGAACGGCTGACGTTGGCGAAAAGCTGCGTGCGCTTATCGAGGTCGTAACGCAGGCCGGCGCGTGGAGCCAAGTTGAAGTAATCATTACTCTGCGTGTCGGCGTTCGGCAGCGGGAAGATGATCTTGCTCTCGCGATTCTGTGCGATCGCGGCGAGACCGGTGGTCAGCCACAGTTTCTGCGTGAGGCCGAGATCGTTGCTCGCGAGCAACACGAGGTCGGTGGCTTCGTAGTCCTTGGCGTCCACCGTCACGCCAGCGGCGTTGAGGTTCTCGCTGTCGGTATGGAGCGTGGTGGCAAACAGGAGCGATGCGGTGGTCTTGCTCTGCTTGTCGCCAAACACGTTGTCATCGCGAGTGTATTTGAGCGAGCCGCTGGCGTCCTTGAAATCCCACCGGCTTTGCGCGGGTCCACCGAGATTGTTGATCGGGTAGTTGCGATACTGCAGGCCGAACTCGACCGCCGAATCCGGATCGATCTGCAACGTGGTGAGGCTGTTCACCGTGGTGGAGTGCGGGTGGTCACGCGTGCGCTTCGCAGCTCCGGCAAATTGCGAAGCCGTGGGATCGTCTTTGATCTGAGCCCATGTGAGTGAGCCGGGATTGCCCAGACTCGACTCGGCATAGCGGTAGAACAACCGCGTCGAGAGATTCTCGTTGATTTGATAACCCGTGTTGAAAATCACACGCGCACTGTCGGCCTCGGAATCGTCGCGGTAACCGTCCTGACGATAACTCGAAAGGCTTACGTAATAGTCGAGCGGTCCGAGCACCTGGCCCGAGCTGACTTGGGCGCGATTGTAGCCAAAGCTGCCGGCCTCGAAACGCGCCTGAAACGGCGACGCATCGTAACCGGTTTTCGTCACGTAGTTGATCACGCCACCAAGTGACAACGGCGCGTAATCGAAGCCGTTCGCACCGCGAAGAACCTCGACGTAATTGACGGCCAGCGGCTCGGTGGACTCGAACGGACTGCCGCCCGCTCCGAGCAACGGAAAGCCATCGAGCAAGACCTGCAAACCCGTGCCCCAGTTGGTCGCGCCGCGGAGAATGCCAGAGCCGCGAATGGAAAGACGCACGCCCTCGCCACCGTTGGACGATTGGGCCAGCACGCCCGGTTGATACTTCAACGCATCGGCCACGCTGGCGACGCGACCGGTCGTAAACGCATCCGCCTGCACTAAACTGGTGCCACCGGCGATCTGCGCGAGCTCGGCGGAAGCCTCGACAGCGCTGGGCGGGGCAAGGGACACGTCGCGTTGGTCCGTGACCACGAGCTTGTCCAACTCCACCACTTCACCCTCGCGACCTGTGACGGGCGGCGTGGCTGGCGAGGTCGTCGCTGCTAGGGACAGGCTTAAGCCGCCTGCGAGAAAAAGAGCGCCCCAACCGAGGGCTCTGACATTTATACCCGAAACACGATTACTGGAGATCATGAGTTATACTTGCGATTAGAAGATGGTGATAAGTGAGATACGGTCCTTCTAACCTTTGGATCGCACCTCAAACGGAGCTTTATTAATGTATCCCACCCAGAATACTTATGATTAATTCAGGACTAGCGGATTTACGGCCCAATCGCGTTCGGGGCGGCCTGCGGGATTCTCCAAAATCGTTCGGCGTTGCTCCTCCGTGATCGGGCTGGCGTTCAATTGCTCGACCGTGCGTAGGGGCGTCGAAATGGGCTGATCAGAGCCGAACACGATGCGGTCCGCGCCGAGGATGGAAGCGGCGAACGCGATCGTCCGCGGCCCCATGTTGGCTGTATCCACATACACACGACGCAGTCGCTCGAACACCGAGCCCAGGCCATGGCGTGCCGAAAAAATATCCAGGCGCTCCGCCAAAAACGGAATCGTGCCTCCCAGGTTTACCAGGTGCACCACAATGTCCGGATACGGCACCAGCAGGTCGGTGAGCGCCACAGTGAAGAACGCGTTGCCCACCCTCGCCTGCACTTCGAGCCCGCCCAGTCGCGCGCCACGTTGATCAATTTCCAAGGGCAACGGTTCCGGTTCGCCCACGGGTGAAACAAAACGCGGATGGATGAACAGGTGACTCTTCCGTTCCTGCGCAACTTTGAACAACGGGGTCAGCCGTTGCGCTGCTTCCAACGAAGCAAACGCCTCCGACGGCAGCACGGCGCCAATCAGGCCCAGCTCGTGCGCCCGCTCCAGCTCGCGAGCCGCCAGTTCCGCATCCGCCAGCGGCAACGAGGCAACCGCCGAGAAACGTTCCGGATGTTCAGCAATCAACGCAGCCGCGGCGTTGTTGAACTCGCGGGCGATCACAACCGCTTCGGCCAGCGGGAGCGAATCGACGCCCGGCCAGCTGAAAACCTGGCGGTCGATCCCCGCCGCATCGAGCGACTTGAGCCGTGCGGCCACGTCGGAGATCGCGTCGGGGTGATACGGCGCGGGTTCCTTGACAGTCTGGATCAACTCGCCGCCGTCTTTGGTGAAGATGCGCGGCGGAGTGCTGCGGCTGCGGAGATAATCGGCAAACGCGGGAGGGATGAAATGACTGTGCCAGTCGGTCTTTGACATGATGGTAGGGATTGGAGGTTGGGTCGGAAAAAAGGGTTCGGTGCGCGCGGACAGGCAGTGGCCCAGCGAGCGTTTCACGATCGGTGAAATCGCCGTTTAGACGGCGATCAGGACAGACCAGGCCGAAGCGGCCTGCGGTTACGGTCGGTGCTTAAGGCGAGTGACTTTCCTCCTCGTGCACGCGGGCCAGGATGCGTTCGCGCAGCGCGATGAACTCCGGGTTGGCGCGGTCACGCGGACGCGAGAAAGGAATGCGCACTTCGTGAACGACTCGGCCTTCATCGATCAGGACAACACGGTCGGCCAGGGCCACGGCCTCCTCGACGTCGTGCGTCACCAACATCGCGGTGAAACGATGCTGCTGCCACACGCGTTCGATGAGCTGTTGCATGGTGCGGCGCGTGAGCGCATCGAGCGCGCCCAGCGGTTCGTCGAGCAACAGGAATCGCGGTTCACTGGCGAGCGCACGCGCGAGGGCCACGCGTTGCTTTTGTCCGCCCGAAAGAATCGTCGGCCAGTCACGCGCACGGTCGTCGAGGCCGACTTCGCGCAACGCCTTTTGGGCGCGGCCGATTTGTGAGGCCGGCAGGCCCAGCGCGACGTTTTCGCCGACTCTCAACCAAGGCATCAGACGGGCGTCTTGAAACATCACGCGCGTGCCGGAGTTCAGGCCTGTGAGCGGCTCGCCATCGAGGGTGATACCGCCCGAGGTCGGCGTCTCCAGTCCCGCCAGCAAACGAAGCAATGTGCTCTTGCCGCAACCGCTGCGACCAATCACCGCGATCAGTTCTCCGGGGGCAAACTCCAGATCGAGGCCGTGGAGCACCTCGACTTTACCGAAGGATTTGTGAAGACGCTCCACCACGACGGCGGCGCCGCCGGAAGGAGACGGAAAGCCCTCGAGGCTTTCCAATGAATCGGGGGATAAGACGGGTGAGACGGCCATGACTTGAGAAATCAGCTGCGTTTCGCCTGACCGGGACGGCCGTAGGCGTGGTGCCAGGGAAGGAAAAAATGCTCGAGGACGCGCACGGTAAGGTCCGCGCCTTTGCCGAGGAACGCGTAAAGCAGCACGATCACCACCACCACGTCGGTCTGCATGAACTCACGGGCGCTGTTCGTGATACAGCCGATGACCGCCGTGGTCCCGATCGTCTCC
>JBEVND010000320.1:0-4446 GCA_040508285.1 Rariglobus sp.
ACGAACAACGCGCCAAGGAAGCCCAGCAGTGGGCCAAGTCTCTTCAGGCACTCGCGCAACTCCCCCGCACTCCTCCCGCCCCTCCCCAGCCTTCCGTCCTGACTGTCCTTCGCAACGAAGCCAACGCCGGCAACCTCGAGTCGATGCGCCGTCTGGGTATCGTCCAGTTCTTCGCCGACGACTCCGCGTCCAAAGCCTCCGGCCTCGCGTGGCTCAAACGCGCCTCCGACCGGGGAGACGCCCAAGCCCGCGACCAACTCCTCGCGATCTATCTCGGCAACTCCACCTACGCCGACTTTCCCGCCGCGCTCCAACTGTTCGCCGTCAAAGCCCTCGCCGGCGATGACTCCGCCGCCCGCCAGCTGGCCGACGCCTACCTCACCGGCATCCCCGGCAAACTCGAAGCCGATCTGCACAAAGCCCACCACTTCCTCGAACTCGGTGCCCGCCGCGGCGAAGGCTACTGCGGCATCACCCTCGCCCGCGCCTATCGCGACGGACAACTCCTCCCCGGCGTGGCTCACCAGGATAAGTCCAAGGCCATCGCCACCTACCGTCAGCTGATCGAAGCCCAGCGCGCCAATCCCGCGCTCAAGTCCTACAATTACTACACCGGTTCCGCCGGCTGGGAGTGGCTTCAGCTCGAACTCGCGGACCGTCCCAATCTCGCCAACGTTCCCACCGACACCCTCGCGCTCTGGGAATTCGCCACCCTTCGTGACGAGGATTGCGCCCGCGCCTCCACTCACCGCCTCGCTGCTGCCCTCGGCGCATTTTATGACGATGGCCTGCTCATTCCTCGCAACCCCGAGAAAGCGCTCCTCTACCTCAGCATCGCCACCGCCGGCCACTTCGAGAGCAAAGTTCAGGAAGAATATAACGCCGTCATTTTCACCGACGCCCAGCAGGCCCGCGTAAAAGCCCGCGTCGCCGACATCCTCCTCGCCCACCCCGAGCCCTGGCCCAAAATCGCCGTGCTCCAAACCATCGCGCCCGCCACCAAAGAACACGTGGTCACGTTTTATTCCGAAGCTGCCGATTATGCCGCCAAGGCCAGGACGCCCTTCCCTTATCCCACCGTGATGCTCCGCCGTCTCGCCCTCCAAGGTGGCTATCCCATCAAAAGCGACGACGCCACCTGGCTCACGTTCCTCGACGAAGCGCTCAAGGTCGGCGAAGTCCCCGCCGCCCCGGCCAGCCCCGATTCCGCCGACTACGCCGCGCTCCTCTACGAACACGCCACGCTCCTCCGCATTCATCCCGAACACGGCCCCAAGGCCGCCATGCCCGGATTCCAGCAGTCATGGATTCGTGGATACACGCCCGCCGCGCTCCCCCTCGCCGAGCTCACCGACGACGGCTACGCCCCCGGCGGACGCGAAGCCGCCAAAAAAATCGTCCGCGCCGGCGCCGAACAAGGCGACCCCTACTGCGCCGCCCAGCTCGGCACCTGGCTCACCGGCGAACTCGTCGCCCAGCCCAAGCCCGACCCCGCCCTCGTCGCCGATTCCCGCCGCTGGCTCCGTCAGGCGTCCACGGCCAAGATCGAACGCACCACCGAAGACTTAGCTGACAACTACGCCGCGACCGGCGACTACCGCGAAGCCGCGCTCAACTACCGCATCGGTCTGCGCCAGGCCGCGTCTCCACGTCTTCAGGCAGGCTACGCCGAACTCCTCGCCACCGGCAAAGGCGACGTGAAGCCCGACCCGAAAAAAGCGTTCGAACTTCTCAAGACCGCCGCCGAGGCCGACCCGCGTTACCTCGTCCGCCTCGCCCAGGTGATCGAACGCGCCGAATGGGGCGCGACCAAAGACATGCGCGAAGTCCTCGAACTTCTCGAGGGCGCGCTCTACGGCGCGAGTGAATGGAAAGCCGGCATCGAGCTGGCGCGCATTTATCACACCGGCGCCGCTGGCGAAAAAGACGAAGACCGCGCCGCCAACATGCTCCGCGCCGCCGGCGAACGCGGCGGCCCCGAAGCCGCGCTGGCCGTCGCCGCCGCCTACGAAAAAGGCGACATCATCGACAAAGACCCCGCTCAAGTCGCCTACTGGAAGAAAGCCGCCACCGAAGGCATCAACCTCGACCCCGGCTGATCACGCCGCCTCGTCTGCATACTCGTTCTCCACCGTCAAAACTCCGCCTATTTCTCGTAGTCTTTCGCCTTCTGCGATTTTCTTCTGACGAAAAAGACTGGTTAAGAAAACGAGCCCGATCCCAGCATCCCGTCCACCCTCCGCTCACGCTTCACGCGCCCGTTCGCCCACTTTGCATTTACGATCTTAGCGCCTTCGCCTCTTCGCGATTCTGGATCTTCACGCTGTCCCTACGACCCCGGGATCGAAACTTGGATCGGTCCTCTTTGCCGCTTCGCGACTTTTCGATGCAAAATCCATCTCCCGCACTACGCCGACTTGCTACTTTTTAGCTCCCCGTGCACCTCCGCCTGATCCCTCGCCCTGCGACCGATTTCCAACAACCGCCCACCGCTGCGGAAATCTCCGCCTTTGCCACACGCCTGCTCCCGCCCGACGCGATTCTCGCCGAAGCCGTCGAACTCGGCGGCGGCGCCTTTAACAACACCTTCCGTCTCACCACGGCCGACGGACACCACTCAATCCTGCGCCTCTCCCCGCCGCCCGCGCACCCGCTGATCTTCCACGTCGAGCACCACCTGCTCCGCCGCGAATACTCGCTCACACCCTGGCTCTCCGGCGCCGTCTCCGCATTTCTCCCGCGCACTCTCGGCACCGACTTATCCCACACGATCTGCCCGCGCGACGCCATCCTCAGCGAATTCGTCGAAGGCGAAAACTGGGACACCGTCATGCCCACGCTCACGCCCGCCGACAACGACGCCCTTTGGCGCCAACTCGCCGCGCTTCTCCGCCGCATCCACGCCACCCCCGCGCCCCACTTCGGCTGGACATCCCCTGCAACGCCGCACACCCGCTGGAGCGACTTCATCCTCGGCAACATCCACGGACTCCTCGCCGACTGCCAACGACTCGGCGTCCCCGACACCGAAGCCCGCGCCTGGGCCGCCGTCGCCGAACGCTGCGCCCCCGCCCTCGATCTCATCACCGAGCCCCGCGTTCTTCACGGCGACCCGTGGCCCAAAAACGTCCTCATCCGCCGCGCCTCGCCCAACGAATCTCCGAACATCGTCGCATTGCTCGACCACGAACGCGGCGGCTTCGGCGACCCACAAAGCGAATGGGTCTTCCACGGCTGCGACTTCCCGCCGGTTTTTTGGGAAGCCTACGGCCCGCGCCCGACCGATCCCGCATCTCAAATCCGCGCCCATCTCTACCGCGGCACCATTGCCATCCAATGCCTCTTGGAAAGCACCCGCTACCCCGGCGTGGACTTGGCAACACCCCGCCACCATCTCGTCACCGCAACCGAAGACCTGCGTCGCCTCCTATTAGTATCCTGAGCCCTGCCAACTATCCGCTACTCGCCAACGCCCCTGCATCTCGGATCGGAAACTTAGCGCCTTAGCGTCTTTGCGTTTAATCCGTCGTCTGTCTCCGACTACTCGCCGCTCGCCACTTTCCCCCGTCACACCCCCAACGACTTCTTCAACTCACTCAACTCCGCCCGCAGCTGACCGACCTCACTCTCCAATGCCGCCAGCCTCCGCTCCACCTCGGGCGGCAACGTCATCGTCACGGTTACGGGCGCCGCCCCTGCGCTTGAGTCCGCTGCCGGTTCGCCCGTGAGCAACTGGACCCAACGCGCCTCCTTCTGCCCGGGCTGACGCGGCAGCTTTCGCACCAAAGCCCCGGACGCCCGTCCCGCCAACTCGGCCAGGATAACTTCAAACTCCGCCATCGCCGGCATCGGACATAAACGTTCCGCATTGGAACGCAGCCCTGCGGCCGTTTGTGAGCCACGCAAAAGCAGTTCACCCAGCACCGCCCGCGACGCGGTTTCCAGCGGATAATAAACATCATCCAGCTTCTGCCGGTATTTGGCCACACGAGCATCTGCCCCCGAAAAAACGACGGCGAGTCGCTGTTGGCGCAGTTCTTCGATTGCGACCTCCACCTCGCGTGCCGACACCTCCATCACCGGCTCACGATTGCTCTTCTGGTTACAGGCATTGACCAACGCATTCAGCGTGAGCGGATAAATATCCGGCGTAGCCAATTCCTTCTCGACCAAACACCCCAACACCCGCGCCGCGAGCGGCGAAAGCGGGACAACATCAGTGGCGGGCTCAGCAGGCGAAGAATCCATGCCTCATAAAACGAAACCGCCAGACACCGCGCAAGAAAGCCCTCTAAAATGTAGGCGCGAGCGGCTATTTCCTAAAAATCTCGGCGCGATGCACCGAGAGAAACGCCAGATCCGGCAGAGCTGCGTCATCTGGAATGTGCAGTGATTCACCTGCGTATGAACCGAAACTTTCAGCAACAGCACGCTGAGAAAGCTCAG
>JBEVND010000360.1:0-6288 GCA_040508285.1 Rariglobus sp.
GATTTGCCACCGATGTCGACGACAACGTCGTTCTGACGGATTTCGGTGATCGTGGCGCTGACAATTGCTCCCTCTTTCAGCTTATCAAAGCCGGATTGGGCGAGCAGGTCTTGCATTATGGAACTCATGTGAACGGAGCTAAATGCCGTCGCGTGCTCCAAGGCGCCGACCTTCAGCGATGACTCCGAATGAACGGAATCGTTGGTTGATGGTTAGACTGACTTGAGGGTCGATGGGAGCGTCGCGGCGACATCGACCTGAACCAGACAAATGCCGCGAACGGTCAGAATCGTCCATCCGCGACAAGCACGGCAAGGGTAATCTTAGGCAATTACCTAGGTAAATCAGCGCACCAATCGCCGGCCCACCGCGTTAAAAAACGCTTCGTAAAGCGGACTGTCCCGCAAGGTGGTCTCCGTCCCCTGCCCCGCGCCTTTAGCAAAATCATCCTGAACCACTTCCGTAAAAAGAACGGCAAGTTCAACGCCTTGATCGAGCGTGGACTCAAGACGCACTTTAATGGTGCGCTGGCGACTGCCACTCAGGCGATCATCGCTGGCCAATGCGCTGAGACCTTCGATTACGCCTTGCGCCGCGCCCGCTCGGGTGACGCGGAAGCCCAGTTCTTCCGCCGACGCACGGGCTGCCTCGAAGAGCACCTGAGAATCAGCCGTGAAGACACGCTTTTGATATGTCGGGCCGTTAAATTTTTCACGCACACCGGACGTAAAATCGTTACGCACCGACTCGCATCCGGAGAATGCGACGCACGCGAGCAGAACGAAAAGAATACGCGAAATCATGTGGATAGAAAAACGAAGCGTTGCGTGCCTGGACTTTGAGGGGGCGGGGTTTGATCACCCCGCCTCAGAGCGAGCATCAAGCCGGCTGCTGCTGCGAGATGCAGTGCAAGGTGCCGAGGCCCCAGATGAGGTGGTAACAATCGATCGGGATAATTTCACGCCCCGGGAAGCAGGACGCGATGATGGCGTTGGCCTCGGCGTCGCGTTTCTTCTGACGGAAATTCGGCACGAGCACCGCGCCGTTGATGATCAGAAAATTCGCGTAACTTGCCGGCACGATCTGTCCGTCGAAGGAGAACGGCTTGGGCATTGGCAGCTCGACGATATCGAACTTTTTGCCCTTCGGTGTGCGAAACGCTTTTAGACGCTCCAGGTTTTCCGCGAGGATCTTGTGGTTAGGATCACGCTTGTTGTTTTCGACAGCGGTGATGAAACCGTCCGCCTTGTAGAAACGCGTAATGTCGTCGATGTGGCCGTCGGTGTCATCTCCGATGATGCCGTCGCCCACCCACAGAACTTGGGTCAGACCGAAGTAGTCCTTGAGGTTTTGCTCGATCTGTTCGCGCGTGAGATGCGGATTGCGGTTCTTATTGAGCAAGCACTGCTCGCTGGTGAGCAGCAGGCCTTCGCCGTTGACCTCGATCGAGCCGCCTTCGAGCACCATGTCGTTTTCGAAACGACGCAGTTTCAGCTTTTTCGCGACAAGCGGAGGGATCGTGTTGTCGAGGTCGTAGGGCGGGTATTTTCCACCCCATGCCGTGTGAACCCAGTCGGTCACGGCGATCTCACCGGTCTTCTGGTTTTTAACAAAGATCGGACCGTGATCACGACACCAAGCGTCGTTGGTGGGGTGATCGTAAAAGGTGACTTTCGTTAGATCAGCGCCGGCCTTGGTGATCAACGACCACGCACGCTTTTGCAGCGGCGCAGCGATGTTGATGCGAACCTCTTGGAACCGGCTGATCTGCGAGACGATCTCCGCGAACACATACGGAATCGGGCGAAACTGGCCCGGCCACGAGGACCGTTTATGCGGCCAGGAAAGCCAGATCGCAGTCTGTGGCGCCCACTCGGCCGGCATGCGGAATCCGAGCGCGGCGGGCGTCTCCTTCAGTTTTTTAGCGGCCATGCTCAGTCGATGAAACGCTTCGTGAGATTCTCGTAGGCGTCGATGCGACGATCACGAAGGAATGGCCAGTGAGTGCGCGTGGTGTCGACCTTGCCGAGTTCCACGGGAACGATGAGAGCTTCTTCCTTATCGATGCTGGCCTTGGCGAGAATCTGACCGCTGGTGCCTGCGACAAACGTCTGTCCCCAGAATTCAAGGCCGTCACCGCCGACGCCATCGAGCACCTCGTGACCGACGCGATTGATCGCAGCAACATAGCACCCGTTGGCCACCGCGTGCGAACGCTGGATGGTTTCCCAAGCACCGTGCTGATTGACGCCGTATTCAGATTTCTCCGACGGATGCCAACCGATCGCGGTTGGATAAAAGAGAATCTCCGCGCCTTGCATGGCGGTGAGACGCGCTCCTTCCGGATACCACTGGTCCCAGCAGATGAGCACGCCGATCTTGCCGAACTTGGTGTCCCAAGCCTTGAAGCCGGTGTCGCCGGGCGTGAAGTAGAACTTCTCGTAGAACAGCGGATCATCCGGAATGTGCATCTTCCGGTAAATGCCGAGGAGCTTGCCATCGGCGTCGATGATCGCGGCGGTGTTGTGATACAGACCGCTGGCGCGCTTTTCGAAAAGCGAAGCGATGATCACGACACCATACTTCTTGGCGATCTTCTGGAACGCCAAGGTGCTCGGGCCGGGAATCGGCTCGGCGAGATCGAAGTTCTTATGATCCTCCGACTGGCAGAAATACTGCGACGTCACCATCTCCTGCGTGCAGATAATCTGCGCGCCCTGCTTCGCCGCTTTTTCGGCGAGCGCGAGGGATTTTTTGAGATTGGCCTTCGGATCGGCCACGCAGGCGTGCTGCAGAAGACCGAGTTTTACGATGTTGGACTTGGGCATGATCGGAGAGACGAACGGATGCTTAATAAACCACTTTGTTCAACGGATACTCAACGATACCTTCGGCACCGAGTTCCTTGAGTTGGGGAATGATTTCACGGACGACACTCTCGTCGATAATCGTTTCAACCGCGACCCAATCGGGCGAGCTCAGCGGCGAGATCGTGGGATTACGCAGCGAAGGAAGTGCCTTGAGCAACGCGTCCAACGAAGCCTTTGGCAGGTTGAGCTTCAGACCGACTTTGCTGCCGGCCTCGAGCGCGCCGCGAAGAAGCAGCGCGATGGTTTCGATCTTCTTGCGCTTGGCGGGATTCGCCCAGCTCGCCTTGTTGGCGATGAGCTTCGTGTTGGTGTAAAGAAGCGTGTCGACGATGCGAAGTTTGTTGGCGCGCAGCGACGAACCGGTCTCGGTGATGTCAACGATCGCATCCACGAGATCGGGCACTTTCACCTCGGTGGCGCCCCATGAAAACTCGATGTCGGCGACGACACCTTTGTCGGCGAAGAAACGCTTGGTGGTGTTCATCAACTCCGTCGCGACGCGCTTGCCGGCGAGGTCTTTGATCGTCTGCACGGGTGACGACTCAGGCACGCACAGCACCCAACGGGACCTTAACGTGGAGGCCTTGCTGTAAATGAGATCACACACCTCGACGACGTCGGAGTTGTTCTCCTGCACCCAGTCCTGACCGGTCAGACCGCAGTCGAAAAATCCATGCTCCACATAGCGACTCACTTCCTGGGCACGCACGAAGCGGCCATCGAGTTCCGGGTCGTCGATCGACGGCTTATAGGAGCGGGAACTCGTCGTTATCTTCCAACCTGCTTTGGCAAACAGGTTCTTGGTGGATTCCTCGAGGCTGCCCTTGGGCAGTCCGAGCATAAGCAAGGGAGCATTTGCAGACACGCGGCCAAGGGACACTCCGCGCAACAGCCCTTCAAGTTTATTCTCCGGAACTCGCGCATCGCGCGCAGGCAGGACGTTTCTTTTGACAAGATCGAAGTAATTGTAAAAACCTACACCGTTCCGCCACTGGAACTCATTCCCTCCTCTTCACATTTATATGCGCGCCGAACCGAAACCTCTCATTCTCGTCATCGAGGACGAAGAGGAACTGGCAAAGTTGATTTGTTTGCACTTAGAGGAAGCTGGAATGCAGACGCAGGTCTATAACCGCTGCGCGCTGGCTTTACGTTTTCTTAAAAAGAATTTCGCGAATCTCCTGCTCCTTGACGTGAATCTGCCGGACCAATCCGGCTTCGCCCTGCTTGAAGAGCTAAAGGCGACCGACATTCACGTCCCCACGATTTTCCTTACCGGAAACGCACTTGAGGTAAACAAGGTCCGCGGCCTCGAACTCGGCGGTGACGATTACATCACCAAGCCCTTCGGCTTCCCTGAACTGGTTGCACGTATTCGTGCTGTCCTGCGCCGCGCCGAGTCTAACACGGATCTCAACCTCACGAAAAACGTCCGCGTAGTGGACGAGCCCTTCGAATTCTGCGGTGCACAAATTGCCCCGGTGAGACTGGCGATCGAATTCCCCGGCGGTGCGAGCGAGAAAATCGGCCGCAAAGAATTGGGCATCCTGGCCTACATTCACGAAAACCGTGGAGCCGTGATCACGCGCAAGGCGCTGATCCACTCCGTTTGGGGCATTCACGCAGACGTGAAGAGCCGCTCGCTCGATCAATACATCGTTAAGATCCGCGAGCTCTTTAAGCGCCACGGCCTTAACCTGGATGCCTTTCGCACGGTTCACGGCGTTGGCTACATCCTCGGCACCGAGGACGTCGACAATTCGAAGAGCTGATTAAAACAGCATCTCCGATTGCACGGACTGTGTGTAGCGCAAACGTGCCTCGGCGAGACTCGACCGCATTTCCATCGCTTCGAGCAATGCCAGGAGCTCGGCGGTTCGAACCTCCGCTTTAACCGAGATATCCTGCACCGGTAGAGCGAGATTCAAAGTAGTCAGCTTTAAGTTCCTGCGGAGATTATCCGCGCTTGCCGCGAGCACCACACGAAAGCGCTCAGGAGTCAGGTTGGACGCGTTCACGATCAAGGTCTCAAGAGTTCCATATTGCTGGAGCCACTTCACGGCAGTCTTTGGCCCCACACCGGGTATGCCGGGAATGTTATCCGAACTGTCACCGACCAACGCAAGGTAGTCTGCGATCTGCGAAGGCGGAACCCCAAACTTCTCAAGCACTCCCGCCTCGTCACGTAATCGCCATCCCAACTTCGGATTCGCCGACGGCGGTGGCAGCATGATCTTGATGCGATCATTCACGATCTGAGCGAAGTCCTTATCGGAGCTTACAATCAAAACATCATGCCCCTGCTTCGCCAACGAAACAGCCTCGGCGGCTAGTAAGTCATCGCTCTCCACTCCTTCGATTTCCACGCCAACAAAACCCATCGCCCGCGTGAGCGCCTTAAGAGGTTCAAGCTGCTTCTGCAGCGCCTCAGGCATCTCTTCTCGCTGTGCCTTGTATTCAGGCAACAGCGCCAGACGATCTTGCGCTCCGCCCAGATCAAAAAAAACCACGGTGCCGTCCGGCTTTTCTTGATCAGCCAGTCGCCATAGCGACTTCACCCAACCATGCAGGGCATTGGTTGGAAACCCATCCGCACGAGTGAGCTCGGGCACCGCGTGAAAACAGCGGTAAGCGAGATTGAAACCATCAATAAGAAGCCATTTGGCCATTCAAGAAACCAAGCGACACAGATTCGGATATGGCAAATCCCAAAGCCCATCCACTGTCGCCGCAACTGCGTCTCCGTTACTTGGACTGTAGGCGCGGTTCCAACGGCATGAACTGCTCAAAGTGAATGACTCGGGACGCAATCGAAGTCAGCCGGTCATCATGGGTTGCAATCACACAATAGCGCCCGACCTGAGAAGCCGCTTCCACTAACGTTTTTCGGATGATGTCGGTGTTCATATCGTCCAAGCCCGAGGTTGGCTCGTCTAAACACAACACGGCTGGTCGATGAATCAGCGCACGGGCAATTGCCGCGCGTTGTTGTTGCCCACCAGAAAGTGCCTCGGGGCGCTTTTCCAACAACGCGTCCAGCCCAAGTTGCAGACTCCAATGACGTTCTTGAGCGAGAAATTCATCCCGCGTTAATCCGGCCAAGGTGGCGGCTATCTCCAAATTGCGGTGCAAGGACGCATCAGGCAGTAAGTTCAAACCCTGAAAAACAAAGCCGAGCTGGTTACGTTGAAATCGCCGTCCCGGAGCTTCGCCCAACGGCGGCACTTTGATTACGCCCGACTGCGGACTGAGGAAGCCGGCAATCAATCGAAGCAAAGTTGATTTACCACACCCGGAATACCCCTTGAGCAGCGTGATTCCCTCGCCGAAGGAACTGCTGAAATTCGTGAGCACAGGAGCTGCTTTTTGCGCGTAGGCAAAAGTGACCGACTGTATTTGGATTTCCATGACGTTCATG
>JBEVND010000376.1:0-5559 GCA_040508285.1 Rariglobus sp.
TTCATCGCCAACAGCATGCCGGTGCGCGACGCCGAATATTTCTGGCCGGCCAATGATCGCGAGCTTCGCGTGTTTGTTAACCGTGGTGCCAACGGCATCGATGGCACGCTTTCAACCGCGCTGGGAGTTGCGCACGGGAATGCCCCGGCGGTGCTGCTCACGGGTGATCTTGCGCTGCTGCACGATGCGAACGGCTTTTTGTCGGTCCCGCGTTTTCGCGGCTCTCTCACGATTATCTTAATCAACAACAACGGTGGCGGGATTTTTAACCATCTGCCGGTCGCGCAGTTTGACCCGCTGTTCGAGGTGTATTGGGCGACGCCGCAGAAAGTGGATTTTAGCCTGCTTTGCGCTGCGCATGGGGTGGCGCATTCGATCGCGAAAGACGCGGCTCATCTCGCCGAGATGGCAGTTCAATTGCCCGTCGGCGGTGTGCGCGTGATTGAGGTGCGCACGGATCGGGCCCGCGACGCGGCGTTTCGCAAAAAACTTTTTGCCGACGTGGCCGCCGCGTTGAAGTGACGGGTCGTCAGTCGGCAGGCGATTCACGCATGAGCGGCACAGCGCTTCGTGTGTCGCGCGGATGACGCTGGAGGCCACCAGCGAGCCAGACAGCGGCGCCCAACAATAAAGTCGCGAGTGTAGCCGCGAGAGGCACGCCATGAAGCGGCCCGGTTGTCGGATGCGTAATGGCAAAGCCGGCGATTAACATCCCCATGCCTGCGGCGGTTTGTTGCGCAACCGCGCTTAGGCCCAGATAGCGGGCAACGTATCGGGGCTTTAGGTGCAAGTTGATCAACACCGACGCCGGCGCGAAACGGGCGGCGTTTGTGAGCATAAAAAGCATCACAACCGGCATCGCGATAAACCAACCGGCCGCATTGGAGCCAAACGATGCGAGGGCCGCGTAGCTCAGCACGGCCCAACCGGAAATCACTATTAATACTCTGAACGGATTTCGTCCGGCCGCCCAGCGTTCGATCGCGGGCAGGGTCAGAAGCGCAACGCTGCCGCCGATGAGGAAGAAGATGGGCAAATCGCGTTCCGCGAAACCGGCGTTCAGCACCATTACGCCGGAGAAAAACGTGACCATCAGCGCGCTCGATGCGGCCAGTAGCGCACCCACGCCGAGCGCGATACGATTGCGACGTTGGTGAAGGAGGACCTTTAACTGCCGTTCCGAGACGTGGCGTGCAAACGTCGGATGCGCGAGCGAGGGAAGACTCAGCAGAAACGGTATCGACAAAGCCATTACGATACCGAGCAGCACGAAGCCGGCGCGCCAGTCGAGCGCGGTTGCGACAAAAAACACCACGGGAAGGCCCAGCCCGATGCCGATCGCCGGCACCCAACCCAGCGTGCGACTCAGTAACGGACGGTGATTCGGAGCCGCGCTGGTCCGCGTCACGCAAACAGGCAGCCATGCGCAGAGCAGACCCCCGCAGGCGCCGCAAAAAACGCGGGAGAGCAACAATTCGACGAAACCGTCGGCTACCGCGGTCGCGAACAGCCCCAGTGAAAAGGCGCCGCATACGGCCAACAAGCTTCGGCGACCCGCGAAGCGGTCCGCGAAAAACAGTAGCAGAAACCCGCACAGACCTGCGGTGAGTGGATACGCTGCGGAGAACAGCCCGTGCTGCACGGGGGTGAAATCCATTACGCGCGCCAATTGCGGCCCGAGCGGCATGGCGAGCGCGAACGTGAGCAGGTGCACCGACTTCACCCACGAGAGCGTGCGCAAGGTGCGACGCTCGCCAGTTTCGGATCGCTGGTTCACAGGGAGAATACGCGATGCGCCCGCGTTCTTCGGTTTAGTTTACAACTGCACCGGCAGGCCGATCTCGATGATCTGCGTAGGCATGATTTGGTAATAATCCTTCACCGGGCGCGCGTTGCGGCTGAGGAAGGCGTAGAGTGATTTTTGCCACTCGAACATCTTCGCGTTGCCACCGGTGATGATCATCTCGCGATTGAAATAATAAGTCGTGCTCTGTGGGTTGACGGGCACGCCCTGAGCCTTGATCCGGTCGATCAGTTTGGTGACCGAAGGCGATTCCATGTAGCCGTAGCGACCGACGGCACGCCAGACACCTTCGCCCATGCTTTCGAGCGTCATGCGCTCTTCTTCCTCAACGTGCGGAACCTCGTCGGTCAGGATCGTCAGCAACACCACCGTTTGCTGGAGACACTTGTTGGCTTTGAGATGATGCAGGAGCGCAAGAGGCGTTCCCTTGGGCGTTGCCACCATGAACACCGCGCTGCCCGAGACGCGGGCGATGCTCTTGCTCTTCGCGACCTGCGACAACTCGAGCTCGGTGATCGCGCCACCGTAGATTTTTTCCTGAATCTCGTTACGACCGCTCTTCCACGTGTGCATGATCGCCACGACCACGGCGGCGATGAGCATCGGCAGCCAGCCGCCATCCGTGAACTTGTGCAGCGTCGAGCCGAAGAGCGCGATATCGATCACGATGAAAACGCTGCACAACGACAGCGATTTCCACAGCGGCCAGTTCCAGTGACGACGCGTTACCAGATAAAACGCGTAGGTCGTCACGACCATCGTGCCGGTCACCGCAATGCCGTAGGCGGCGGCGAGTTTTTCGCTCGAGCCAAACATCGCGACCACGCCGATCGCGAGGATCGCGAGCGACATATTGATCATCGGCACGTAAATCTGGCCGGCTTGTTCCGCGCTGGTATGCGTGACGCGCAGGCGCGGGAAATAGCCAAGCTGGATGGCTGAACGCGTCAGGGAAAACGCGCCGGAGATGACCGCCTGGCTGGCGATGATCGCAGCAGCGATCGAGAGCAGCGTGAGTGCGCCTTGCGGCCAGCCTTCAGGCACGAGATCGAAAAACGGATTGGTCGTCGCGGGATGCGACATGACATACGCACCTTGGCCGAAGTAGTTCAAAAGAAGTCCAGGAAATGCGAACCAGAACCAAGCGCGCGTAATGGCCTTGCGACCGAAATGTCCCATGTCCGCATAGATCGCCTCGGCACCGGTGACTGCGAGGACGACCGAACCAAGCAGGGTGGCCGCGCCTTCGGGATGTGTGATGATGAGGCGGATGCCGTGGAGCGGGTTGAGCGATTCGAAGATCTGCGGGGCCTGCCAGATGTGCCAGATGCCGAGGGCACCGATGACACCAAACCACAGCATCATTACCGGTCCAAAGATGTCGCCGATGAGTTTGGTCCCTTTGTGCTGAACCCAAAACACACCTGCGAGAATCACACATGCGATGATGATGATGTAGCGATGAGCATCCTCGGTGGCAAAAAACACGTGCACGCCGCGCAAACCTTCCGAGGCACTGAGCACCGTGATCGCCGGCGTGATGACGCTGTCACCGTAGAGGAGCGCTGCACCAAACAGCATGATGAGCAACGACGGTCCGATGCGCCGGCCGGTTTTGCGATCGTCGGTTTGTTTCACATGGCCGAGTGCCATGAGGGCAAAGATGCCGCCTTCGCCGCGATTGTCGGCGCGAAGGATAAACCAGATGTATTTGACGCACACGACGAGAACGAGCGCCCAGAAGATGAGCGACAGCACTCCGAGCACGCCGCTTTGGCGCTCGTGAAGGGGCAGGGTGGCGAGGCACTCCTTCATCGTGTAGAGCGGGCTCGTGCCGATGTCGCCGAAGACGATGCCCAGTGCTCCGACGCACAGGCCGAGCTTTACCGGTGACGGCGAGTGAGTGGAAGAGTCAGCCAAAGAGCTGTTCATGAAAGGTGCATGCTCGCCGAGCCGGACGGACAATCCAACCAGTTTTTGGAAGAGGAGAAAAATGGGTTGCAAATCGCCAGTGCGTTGACGCGGTCACCCGGATAACCACCGTAACCACACCATGAGTCTCCCCGCCTGGAAAGTCGCCAAGACCTACACCGACATCCTTTACCACAAGGCCGATGGCATCGCCAAGATCACCATTAACCGTCCCGAAAAGCGTAACGCGTTTCGCCCCGAAACCGTGATGGAGATGCACGACGCGCTCATCGATGCGCGTGAAGATCTCACCGTTGGCGTGGTGTTGCTCACGGGGGCGGGACCGCACACGGATGGCAAATACGCATTCTGTGCCGGTGGCGACCAGAGCGTGCGCGGCCATGCCGGCTACGTTGGCGGCGACGGCGTGCCGCGCCTCAACATCCTCGATGTGCAGAAGCTCATTCGCTCGATGCCCAAGGTCGTGATCGCGCTCGTGGCCGGCTACGCCATCGGTGGCGGGCACGTTCTCCACATCGTGTGCGACCTCTCGATTGCGGCTGACAACGCCATTTGCGGCCAAGTCGGTCCTGCGATGGGCAGCTTCGACGGAGGCTTTGGTTCCAGTTATCTCGCGCGCATTGTCGGCCAGAAAAAAGCCCGCGAGATCTGGTATCTTTGCCGTCAATACAACGCGCAGCAGGCTCTCGACATGGGTCTAGTCAACACCGTCGTGCCCATCGCCGACCTCGAAGCAGAAGGCGTCAAGTGGGCCAAGGAAATCCTCGGCCACAGTCCGCTGGCGATTCGTTGCCTTAAGAGCGCCTTCAATGCCGACGTCGATGGACAGAGTGGCCTGCAGGAACTGGCCGGCAACGCCACGTTGCTCTATTATATGAGCGAGGAGGCGAAGGAATTCCACGGCGCCCAACGCGAGAAGCGCAAACCTGACGCGCGTAAGTTCCCCTGGCTGCCGTAACGTGGGCGCAGGTCAGGTTCTCGGCAGCGGTGGCGGTGCGAGTGGTGACGTGGGCGTAGGATTTGCCCGTGCCGCCAAGGCGGCCGTTACCGCGGGTTTCTGCCTGCGGTAGTAGAGGGCCAGTCCGCCTTGGCAAAGAAGGGTAAACGCGATGACCGCGAAATAGAGGCCGAAGAACGCGTTTTTGAGGACAGGTTGGATGTCGCTGACGGACAACCCGTATTGCCCGAGCGCACGGCGGGCTTCGGGTGTGAATTGGGCTAGGATCTTCGCCTCGTTGTAAGTGCCCAGATTACTGATAGAGTAGCTCCACATCGTGACCAAGATCAGTAACTGCGAGCCGATCAGATAGCCCATGCCACTGCTGTCGTTGCGCAGAAGGCGGCGGCGGCCACGCAACTCGGTCACGCCGGCTGCGGTGACCAATCCACCGACCAGGAGCCCGATCCATTGCCCGAACAACACGGAAACCACCGTGCACAATCCTGCGGTGATCGTAATGCTCCAACCATCCATCGCGGATAAAAATAACACGCGACTCAGGATTTTCTCGGCAGGTATGGAAGGCATGGGGCGAGGTTTGCGCGGAGCATCTTCCTGCAAAGTCGCCGACGCGATGGGGAAATGGTCGTGCGCGCGGTGCAGACATGTCGCCTCGACACCCGCCCGACGTCGGCCACGCTGCTTTTAATCATGCCTACGATCTACGAAACCCTCCGCGCCGACATCATAACTGCTGTGAAAGCGCGCGACACCCCGCTCGCCACTATCCTTCGCACCAACGACGGCGCGATCCAGCGCGCTTCGATGGACCTCGGCAAACCAATCGACGACGAGCTTGTCGTGACCACGCTGCGCAAGGCGG
>JBEVND010000404.1:0-7594 GCA_040508285.1 Rariglobus sp.
CTTATTACGCGCTTCGCCAGCTTCCGTATTCGATTCTGATCGATGTCACGGTGACGCCGAAGAAGGATTTAACTCTGGGAGCGTCGAGTGGTATTCAAACACCGGATGCATTTAGGGACACGCAAAATTATTACCACGAAATTTCCAAACCGCACACGCATATCAGTCTGCTGACATCCTCTGCCAAAAGCCCGACCGGTAAGCTGCTGATGTGCGCTTCCAATGCGTTCATTTTTCCTGAGCCCCACGGTGGTGAACCCAAGGTTGTCCACGAGATGCCGGACAATGACCGGCATCTGATGCGTTTTTATAAAAAGCTGAAAGCCGGCGAAAGTTACCGCTACGCCATTGTGGGGTCGACCCTCACTTCGGCCCATCACAGCGATCCGCTGAATGAAGCCGAACGCCTCACTATCTACGCTAAGCTCCAAGGCCGGGAGAGTTTGGTGAAACGACACAACGAGGCGTGGGATAAATTATGGCAGAGCGACATCATCCTTGAACCGGCCGGCCCTGAAAACGCCGGTGAAGTGGCCCAAACCCAGCAGGCGGTGCGCAGCATGCTTTACCACCTGTATTCCTTTGTGCGGGAAGGGACCAGCAACAGTCCGTCCCCAATGGGATTGAGCGGGCTGGGCTATAACGGCCACGTATTCTGGGACTCCGAAATCTGGATGTTTCCGCCTCTCCTTCAGCTTCATCCAGAGATGGCGAAGAGCATGGTGGAGTATCGTTTCGAGCGTCTGGAGGCGGCTAGACGGAATGCCTTCGGGAAAGGTTATCGCGGGGCCATGTATCCTTGGGAAAGCGCGGACAACGGTGCGGAGGAAACCCCGGTGACAGCTCTGACCGGGCCCTTCGAGCATCACATCACCGCCGATGTCGCGCTCGCCGTTTGGAATTATTACTGCGTTACGCACGACAAGGCCTGGCTCAAAGAAAAAGGCTGGCCGATTCTTAAAAACACCGCCGATTTCTGGGCGAGCCGGGTAGAGGGCAGTGGGCAGGGACGCTACGACATCAACAACGTCGTGGCTGCAGATGAATGGGCCGAGAACGTGGACAACAACGCGTTCACGAATGCCGCCGCCAAAGCCAATCTACGATGTGCCACGGAAGCGGCCAAAGTTTTGGAGATAAGCCCCGATCCGCACTGGGCGGTGATCGCCGACGGCATCCCCATCCTGAAAATGGCCGACGGGGTGACCAGCGAACATGCCACTTATAAAGGAGAAGGCATCAAGCAGGCCGACGTGAACTTGTTGAGCTATCCGCTCAGCGAAATCCGTGACCCCGCTCAGATGAAACGAGATGTGGATTATTATTCTTCGCGTGTTCCCAACACCGACACTCCTGCCATGACGCAGGCGATCTTCTCGGTTTTGTATTCGCGTCTTGGTGACGGAGAGAAGGCGTATCATTTCCTGAACGACGCCTACGTGCCGAACCTGCTGCCGCCGTTTCATGTGATTGCTGATTCCAAGGGAGGAGCGAACCCCTACTTCGCCACTGGTGCCGGCGGTGTCTTGCTGGCCATGATCAACGGATTCTGCGGACTGGAAATCACGCCGTACGGATTCGTGCAGTTGAAGTCCGCCTTACCGAAAGAATGGAAGCGGATCCGTGTAACCGGCGTCGGGCCCGAAAAAAAGACCTTCACGACGGAGCATAACTGAGGTGATCCGCTGCCGATTGAACGGCATAAAAAACGGGAGCCGGAAAAGGCTCCCGTTTTTGGGCATGAGCCCGATCCTCGCGACCGGATCGAGCTCGGTTCGCAGATGTGATTACGGCGCGAGGGTGAGGTTCAGCTCGGGAGCGGTGGCGGTTTCGCGGGAGCCGAAGCCTACGACGTAAGCGCTGCCTGACGTGGTGCCTTTGAGAACCAACGTCACGGCGGTCGCTCCCGCGGTCTTCTGTTGCTGGATGTAGCCGGTGACATCCAGCTCATAGACCGTGCCTGCCGCGGCGTTGGCCGGAATGGTGAGCGTCACCAACGCAGAGGCGGAGGAGGCGGGTTTGACATTCCAAGTCAGTTCACCGGTCGGATTGTTGTCGCTGCCTCCATTGCCTTCGATCCAGCTCGTATCCGAGCATGAATACAAGGCGACCGGCGTTGCGCTGGTTGCGGGAGCGGTCAGGGTCAGGCGTAGCTTGCCGGACGTCACGGTGCCGGAAACACCCGAGAGATCGAACTTCAGGTAGCTCCAGCGGGTGTAGCCGCCGCCATCCAGTTTCACGAGCAGGGTGGGATCGTTGCCGGCGTTGGTGGTGGCAGAGGCGCCATCCCGAACAAACGCATCCGCAACGGGCGTCAAGCTGGCGGTGCCGGAGTTGTAGCGGAAGATGCCGCGACCGCCGGTGCCGAGGAACACGTTGCCGGCATTTTGACGATCGCCGGCGAGGACGGGGGAACCCTCGATGGTGGGATCGGCCAGCTTTACCCAGTTCGCGCCGAAATTATCAGAGCGATAAACGCCAGCGACGGAGCCCACCTTGCCGTAGATGTAAACCGCATAGGCGTATCCGCTGCCGGGGTAGGCCTTGCCAAAGCTGACGGCGCTCGCCGCACCGACAGTGGTTATCTTCGTCCAGGTGTCGCCACCATTGGTCGAACGCCAGAGGCCAGCGCCTTGAGGGCCGCCGTCGCAGAACCAAAGGTCATTGGCGGCGGGCGCAGCGACGAACTGGGGCGTGATCAAGTTGAAGCTGCTGTTGTTGATATATCCTGTGTTGGCGACCCATGTTTGCCCGCCATCGGTGCTCTTGTAGGTCAAATGCCGGGTGGTGTTCGTGGCGCTTTGCCAGGCGGCGAATCTCGAGATGTAGAAATTCCCGTTCACCCGGTCCGAGGCCAGAGGGAGCGCGGTGTATGAGGCCGTGCCACCGTTGGTGTAAATACCGCCGATCTGTGAATTCGGACCGCCCGTGGATGCGGCCCACGTCACGCCGCGATCCTTGCTGTAATAAGCAGGCGTCGAGGTGCCGATGGGTAACCAGACGAAGTTACCTGCGTCCGTGGCGGACACCACAATGCGTCCACCGCCGCTGGCCGTGAGCGCAGCGGGAGGCGTGGAAACATAGGTGTTCGCACGACCGTTGAAGAGCGGACGGTTGTTCCAGGTAAGGCCCGTCTCGGTCCAAGACGTAACGTCATTCGCATACACGGCCACGGGGATCGGAACCGTGTCGGAGGTGGTGAGATACAACCGCAATTTTCCGCTCGTGACCGAACTGACGCCGGTGAGGTCAAACTTCAGGTAGCTCCAGCGCGTGTAGCTCGTGGCACCCGAGAGAGTCTTGGTGAACAGCGTGAGCCCGGTTCCGTCATTGGTGGTTCCATAGGTGCCGTCGCGAACAACGGCGTCAGCGGAAGCCAGCACGGTGGTGGAGCCGTTGATCAACAAACGTGGCGGGTTGGCGCCTTCGCGGGAGTCGAAAGTGAGACCTCCGTTGGTGTCGGTGACGTTGCGCAAGATCAACGTGATCGGACCGCCGAGGTGTTGTTTCAGATATGGAGCAACATCCCACTCGATCCATGTATTGGCCGTTCCTGCCGCGACGGTGCGTTGTTCGATTTTGCCGAAGGTCTGCCAGGTGACGCCGCCATCGAGCGAAAAGCTGCCGGTGCCGCCGTAGTTCGGACCTTCCGGGCGCACCCACGTGGTGGCCCAGACGTTCGGGTTGCCTTCGCTGAAATCGATACTGGTGAAGTTGCCGCCCGCCGGATCGTTGAAACGATTGCCGCCCGCACCATATGGCCGGAGGGTGACGTCGCTGTAACGAAAGCCGCCGACATCCGCGATGCCGGCCACGAGCTTCGCGCCCGTGGGTGCGTTCTTCAGCGCAAGGACCACGGTTTCTTCCTGACCTTTCTGCAAGGTGTTCCAAACGGACGCAGGCGAGCCTCCGATATTTTGCGCGGTGCGTGTGCGGGAAGCACCGAAGTAGTCGGTGGCCCACAGTTCGTTGGAGTTGGTTGGATTGACCATCAGGGCCGCCGTCGCGCCGAACCAGTAGCCGGTTACCGAATACATTCCGTCCGGCTCCTGGCGGACGCCGAAGCTGGACTGTAAAACCCAGTTGGCACCGCCATTGGTGGTGCGCCAGACGCCGGTGCCGGCCGCGGGAGCATCTGCCACATAAACCACCTGGCTGTTCTGCGGGTCAATGGCCACGCCGGTGTATTCCTTCGCCGGCAACGCAGTGAGCTTGTCCAACACGGTGCCCGTGCGCGCGACCTTGTAAACGCCACCCGAGCCGGCGGTGACATACAGCGTTCCGTCGCTGGCGACCTGGGCGCGCCGTGCATAGAGCGTCGCTCCCGTCGAAACGCTTAACTTGGTCCACGTGGTGCCGCCATCGGTGCTGCGATAAACGCCCCCTGTGGAGCCCACCGTATCGTGAACGCCGGCGTAGAGGATGGTTGCGTTGGTGTTCTTGTCAGGCGTGACGAACATCACGCCGCCCTTGGCCCGCGGCGGGTTTTGCACAACGACCTCGCCCCAAGGCAAGGCGGTCGCCGGAACGACGGTCCACACCCAGCTGCCGTTTGTCTGTCTGACGCCTTTTTGCAGGCCGTTGCCGCGCGAGCCGAACCAGAGGATGTTTGAATCATTGGGATCGACCGCGAGGCGTTCACCGCACCAGCGGAACTCGGCGTTGCCCTCCGTGTTCACGACCGGACTGTTGGGAATCACATCCCACGTTTCGCCCTTGTCCTCCGAAACCCAAAGCGCGTCGCCCGACGCGGTGTAGACGCGGTTCAGATTGTTGGGATCGGTGGCGATCGACTCGACATTCATCACGCTCTCCGCGCCGGCTGTTCCGAAAGGAACCTGATAGTCGGACAGGGAACGCCACGAACCGTTGTCGCCATCGGCGGCCGGAACCCAGCGGAACGCCCCGCCGACATCCGTGCGCAGGTAGATCGCGCTGGCGTTGGAGTTGCTGACGATGCCGGTGACATAGCCGCCGCCGCCGAGAGGAACCGTTTCCCACGTCGCGGCGGATGCGGGAGAGATTGAAGTGAGGGCGGCGAAGCCGAGCGCCAAAGTCGTTTGAACGAAACGCTGAGCGAGGCTCGGCTTCGGAGGTTGGTGACGCGAAATCGCGCTTGGGAACCGGTTCGGGGTCATGGGGTGGGGTTGTTCGCTCGGGGGAAACGCCGGTGACGCAGAGCGATCGCCACCGGTGGTGCTGAAATCAAATCACCTCCTGTGGACACGTCGGACGGACACGCTCCGAGAAAGGCGGCAATCGCCGCAGATCCTCGCAGGGAGCCGATGTTGGACGAACGGAGGGGTAACCGATCTCAACTTCACGAGCGGCACCTTACCGCAGTAGAAAATCCTTGGCAAAGGACGCGGATGCGGACACGTCCGCATGGAAGCGTTTCGCAACTTTTTCATGACCATACGCGAACTGGCCAAGGCACTCGGACTCGGAAAAACCACGGTGGCCGCCGCCTTGCATGACAGCCGGAAAGTCAGCGCGGCGACACGAGAACACGTGAAGCAGCGCGCGCGCGAATTGGGTTACATCGCCAATCCCGTGGCGTCGGGATTTCTCCGGCAAGTGCGCTCTCAAGGCATCCGGCGTTACCGGGCCAACCTGGCACTGGTGATGCCGATGCACGCGGATTATCATTACCTGCAAGAGTTGATCAAAGGCGCTTCCGCCCGCTGTCGTGAACTCGGTTACGGCCTCGATGTTTTCCGCGCGGACTCCTACGAACCGGAGAAGCTTACGCAGATTTTATTGGCGCGAGGGATTCTGGGCGTGGGCATCGGTCCGCTCGACGATCCCGTCGGGCAGATCACCCTCGACTGGTCGCGTTTCGCCACCGCGGCGTATGGCTACACGATGGCGCAGCCTGCCATTCATCGCGTGGTTCCTTATCATCTCCACGGCATTCGCGATGCGTTTCGCGCGTGCATTCAAAAAGGATTCAAGCGCATCGGGCTCGCGCTGAAAACCCGAGAGGACCAACGATCCGACCGCCTCTGGTCCGCGGGATTCATCGACCTGCAACGCTCCCTGCCGGCGGCACGTCGCGTGCGCCCGCTACTCGCGAGCGAAGGCGATTACACCAAGACGCGCATCCGTGAATGGCTGCGGCAGGAACGGCCCGACGTGGTAATCCTGCAGACCTCCGGCGATCTTTTACGCTCGGTCGAAACCGCGAAAAAACTGCCCTGTGTCGTGCTCGACCTCCTGCCGGACGACCAGGTCGCGGGCATCGATCAACAGTTCAGCCGCTGCGGCGCGCTGCTCATCGATCTTGTATCCGCCCAAGTCTTACACAACCAGCGTGGCATCCCGGAAACGCCGACGATCTCACTGGTCGAAGGGTTTTTGGTGGAACACCCGAGTCTGACGCCTGGCAAAAAGCAGCCGGTCAAAACCTGGATTGCCCAGTAATGCGCCCGACGCCGTTTTGAATGCGGCGCGGGCGCAACCCGAGCGGCCGAGGTCCAGACTGCCTTTTGTTTTAGTCGAAGAACTCCGGATTTTCCCGGAGTTGGTTAAACGATTTCAGCCGCGCGTGCAGCGGCGACGCCGCCAGAGGGCGCCTGCCAGTGTCAGCGCGCCAGCCAGGGCCGCGTAGGTCGAGGGTTCGGGGATCGCGGAAACCGTCAGCAAGCCGGTGCCGGTGAACACCGAAGTGGTGAACGCCGAGTTCAGCTGACTCGCCGTGTAGGTTCCGCCGGCGAGGTAGGTTGCCGTGATGGAATCGTAAACGGCCCCCAAGGTTTCAGCTCCGGAGAAACTCAGGCTGATGCTGCTGGCGGTCGACGTGCTGGCGAAGGTGAGCGTGGACAGGTCACCGATCGAAGCATTGTTGCCAAAGGTGAGATTGGCTCCGCTGGCGACCGTGACATTGCCCGTGCCGAATTTGCCGGTGGCGTTCGTAGCCAGTGTGCCGGTGTTCACGAAGGTATCGCCCGTGTAAGTGTTCGCGGCGTTGAAGGTCAACGTGCCCGTGCCGGTCTTGGTCAGCGAGCCGTTGCCGCTGAGAACCGCGGAGACGGTGGAAGTGTTGCTTCCGCTGACGCTCCACGTGTGCGTTCCCGAAGTGTTACCGGTGTTGGTGAGGTTGAACGTGGTGATGGACGAGGCGACGGTCTGGTTGGAACCGGTGATATTTCCGATGGTGCCGTCGGACCACTTGAAGGTGCTAGTGCCGCCCGTGCCGGTGTTGATCGTGGTCGCGTTGAGCGTGCCGCTATTGAGGTTAAAGGTGCCGCTTATATTGCCGCCGCCCGCAATTCTGTTTGCAAGGGTGATGGTTCCGGTCGTCACGGAGCCTCCGTTAAGGCTGAAGGTCCCCGTCGCAGTAGAACTCCCGTTCGCCGCACCTGTTGTAGTGCCGATTGTGATACTCGTGGCATCAAGGGTTCCATTTCCCATAGTAAAGGTGCCGGTTTGGGTCGTCGTCCCGGTGGTTCTCGAATTCTCGCCTATCACCAAGGTGCTGATTTTAGCGTCCAGCACGCTTGCCCCCGTCACTCCGGTAACTAGGTCAACCGTTCCTGAAGTGCCGCTGAAACTACTTGCCAGGTTGCTTCCGACGACCATCGCAGTCCGGTCC
>JBEVND010000407.1:0-4090 GCA_040508285.1 Rariglobus sp.
GTGGCGTCGTAGGCGAGCTTGTTGTGGAGGCCGATGTTGAGGGCGTCATCGGGATTATAAGGCAGGCCGAGGGAGAACAGTTTCTCCATGTAGGCACTGTGGCGGCGGAGTGCCCAACTGGCCTCGACGTCGTAATGGTGAGTGAAAAAGCCGATGCGCTGGTGGCCCTGCGCGAGGAGGCGATCCATGAGCTTGTTCACGCCGCGGAAGTGATCAACGTCGACGCAATCCAGGGCGGTGCTGCCGTATTGCTCCACGAGTGAGACGCACGGGTATTTGGCCATGAGCTCGTCGACGACCGTGCGCGGAAACGGATACACGAGCAGCACGCCTTTCCAGCGGCGGCGACGCATCGGAGTGATCTTGCGATACGACGGGCTGTCGAGGTGGAGGTCCTCGGGCTTAACGTAGTGAAGATCGAGGCTGATCTTCTTGGTGCGCGCGTATTCGGTGACGCCGGTAAGGATTTCCTCTCCGGGATTGCCGTAGGCGGTGTTGTCGAAATTTGGCAGGTCGACGCAGATCAGGACGGCGATATCGAGGAGCTTGAGGCGCTCGGCGTGAGCGCGCGGCTTCGATTTTTCGAGGGGCGAGTAGCCAAGCTTGGAAGCGAGCGCGAACACCTTGGCGCGCGTCTGCGGATTGATGCCGGGGTGGTTGGTGAAGCAGCGCGAAACGGTGGCGCGGGAGAGCTTCAGCTTGGTTGCGATGAATTGCTGGTTGGGCTTGGGCATGCCGGGAATGACGCGAACAAAACGACGCATCTCGTGGCGGCGCAATGCGAAATATCAGAAGAAACTTTGTGCACCAAAAATTCTCTTTGTCTGGATAAAGACGGGTTTTTAGCTGGATTATATGTTATGCAACTTTATGCATCAAAATTAACTTTACAGGAGTGGGGCGCGGAACATGGTGGGCTCAAGATGTCACCCCTGACCTTTGTGCGGCGCGCGAGCGCTGCTTTCCCCCAAACGTTCCTTTGTTCCTGTCTCCTTATGGCTCTTTTACCCATGGCCTCGACTGAGGCGGCGACTTCTACCGCGCAAGCATCGCCCTCGCGTGTTACTGTCCAGCGCCGTGCCGACGGCCAGTGGCAGCTCCTTCGTAATGGCCAGCCTTTCGTCATCAATGGCGCGGGCGGCCAGGGTCACCTCCAGTTGTTGGTGGACATCGGCGGCAATTCCTTCCGCACGTGGGGTGCCGATGATCTGGATCAAAAAGGCGCCGATGGCAAAAGTCTCATGGATCGGGCCCGCGAACTGAATCTCGCTGTGACCGTGGGCATCTGGCTCCAGCACGAGCGTCATGGTTTTAACTACAGCGATCCCGCCCAGCTCGAAAAACAACGCAAGTATGTGCGTGATCTGGTGCGCCGCTACCGCAACGACCCCGCGCTGCTCGTCTGGGGACTGGGCAACGAGATGGAGGGCCCGACCGCCGACGGGCGTGACAGCCGTATTTGGAAAGAACTACAGGTGCTCGCCCGTATCGTGAAGGAAGAGGACCCGAATCATCCCGTGATGACGGTCATCGCCGGCGCCGGAAAGGCGAAGGTTCAAGCGTTGATGCAGCATTACACCGAGATCGATATCCTTGGCGTCAACGCCTACGGAAGCGCCCCCGGAGTGGGTAAGGCGTTGCAGGAAGCCGGATGGCAAAAGCCGTTCGTGCTCGCCGAATTCGGCCCGGTGGGCGCGTGGGAGGTTCGCCACACGTCGTGGAATGCGCCGATCGAACAGTCCAGCCAGGAGAAAGCCGCGAACTATTACTCCACGCACAAGATGGTGATGGAGGACAGCCACGGCACTTGCATCGGCAGCTACGCGTTTGTGTGGGGCCAGAAGCAGGAAACCACCTCGACGTGGTATGGCATGTTTGCCCCGACGGGCGAAAAAATGCCTTCGGTCGACGCGATGGGTTATGCGTGGACGGGCAACTGGCCCGCGAACCGCAGCCCACGTATCCGAAAATTTGAGACAAACCTGCGCGAGGCCATCGTGAAGCCAGGCGAGCCGTTCACCGCGGTGCTCGAGGCCACCGATACCGATAAGGACACGCTCAAGGTCGAGTGGACGGTCGTGGCGGAGAGCACGGATCGTCGCGAAGGCGGCGATGACGAGGCCGTCCCGCCCTCCGTGCCCGGCTGTATTACGCGCAGCGAAGGGCTGACCGCCGCCGGCGTCGCGCCGACCAAACCCGGCGCCTACCGCCTCTTTGCGGCGGTGCGCGACGGTAAAGGTGGGGCCAGTATCGATAACGTTCCTTTCCTCGTAAAATGAGTCTCGTCGCCCCCTCTGCTTCGCTGCTCGATCCTGCTTTGTCTGCCGGTCATGGACGCCGTTCGTGGTCCGTGGTCGAGACGGCTCGCGATAACGGACGTCGTCTGTCGGCGACGCCTCCGCCGCGCTTGATTGCGCCCGGTATGGACGCTCCCGGCCACGTGTTGCACTGCAATCCTGCCGAGCAGTTCCAGGAAATCGTGGGCTTTGGCGGTGCGCTCACCGAGTCGGCTGCGTGGGCGCTCTCCCAGACTACGCATTCGCAGCGGGCCGAGGTATTGCGTCGCTATTACGATCCGAAGGATGGCCTTGGTTACACGCTGGCGCGCACGCATATTAACAGCTGCGATTTCTCCCTGCATCCGTGGTCGCTGGCGGAGTCGGCGGGCGACTTCGAACTGCGTTCGTTTGATCTGGCGCCGATGCGTAAATGGGTGCTGCCGCTTCTCCATGAAGCGCGCGCGATCGCCGGCGATAAGCTTCAATTTCTTGCTTCGCCGTGGAGCCCTCCGGCTTGGATGAAGACCAACGATAAGATGACCGGCGGTGGTTCGCTGCGTCCCGAATGTCGCAAAGCGTGGGCGCGGTTGATGACGCGCTTCCTCACTGCCATGCGCGACGAGGAGAAGCTGCCGATCTGGGCGATCACGGTTCAAAACGAGCCGGCGGCAAAGCAGACGTGGGAATCCTGCCTCTACACCGCCGAGGAAGAGCGGGACTTTGTGCGCGATCACCTGGGGCCTGCGCTGCACGCCGATGGTCATGCGGATGTTAAGCTGCTCGTGTGGGATCATAACCGTGACCTGCTGGTCGAGCGGGCGGGCGTGGTGTTTGCCGACCAGGCCACCTCGCGTTTTGTGTGGGGCGCGGCCCTCCATTGGTATGTGAGCGAGGATTTCACCCAGTCCTCGACGCTGCACGCGATGTTTCCCGATAAACACATTCTCTTCACCGAAGGTTGCTGGGAAGGCGGAGTGAAACTGGGTCAATGGGATCGTGGCGAACGTTATGCCCGTAACATCATCGGCGACCTGCGTAATTGGGTGTGCGGTTGGATCGATTGGAACATGGTGCTGGATACGCGCGGCGGCCCGAATCACGTGGGCAACTGGTGCGACGCGCCGGTGCTCGTCGATCACGAAACCGGCGAGGTGCACTACCAAAGTTCGTTCTACTACATTGGCCACTTTAGCCGCTTTGTGTTGCCCGGTGCGCGGCGCGTGGCCTCGGGAAAACCGCATCCCGGCGTCTCCTCGGTGGCGTTCGTCAATCCGGACAGATCCCTCGCGATCGTGGTGCTCAACGAGACGGACGATGTGGTTTCCTTCACGCTCAAGACTGATACGGATGCCCTGGCCTGCACGATTCCGGCGCGCGCGATCCAGACTTATATCGGTTCAGCCCAAACCTGACAGGTATCAGTATAGAGGATACGAGCCTCGGTGCTGTCCCGAAGCGTGCCGCGAGCGCGGCCTTGATTTGAGGAACGGCATCGCACCAGAGAGGGTGCGGGCCGCGTATCCGCTCAGCCGGCCGCGCGGCCGGAGCGGGCAGGTGGGTTAAGGCTTGATGGCGGTGACCGCGAGCACGCCGAGTGTCGTCGAGAGCGAGGAATCCACGGAGATTTCCAAGCTGTCGACGACCTTGTCGGGCGACGGGTTGATCCACTCCAGCGTATACAGATAAACGTGACGCGGCAGGTGACCGGCCTCCTCGCTTTCCATGATGGGAGCCATGCGGGCGTTCGGTAGATCCATGTGCGGAAAGTCGGGCCACCAGTCCTGGATGTTGGGGACGACGGCGTCGCTTGT
>JBEVND010000494.1:0-6021 GCA_040508285.1 Rariglobus sp.
GCGAGCACCAGAGCCGAGTAACCTGAGGTCATGTGCACCACGGTGCCGCCGGCGAAGTCGATCGCCTTGATCTGCGTGGCGAGGAAACCGCCGCCCCACACCATGTGGGCAAACGGGAAGTAAACCGCGAACAGCCACAACGTCACGAAGAGCAACACCGCTGCGAACTTCATGCGCTCCGCCACGGCGCCGATGATCAGCGCGGGCGTGATGATCGCGAAGGTCAGCTGGAACATCGAGAAGACGTTCTCCGACACGGTGCCGAGCGTGCCCGGCTCGCCATTTACTCCGGCAAAAAATGCCTTCGAGAGACCACCGATAAACGCGTTGCCTTCCGAGAAGGCCAAACTGAAACCAACCGCCCACCAGGCGATTGCGGCGATGCCGGCGATGGCGAAAATCTGTGCGAAAACGGACAACACATTCTTTTTACGCACGATGCCGCCGTAGAAAAGCGCGAGACCGGGCAGCGACATGAACAACACGAGCGCGGTGCTGGTGAGCATCCAGGCATTGTCACCCGAATCGATTCCACCCGCCGCGTTGGCAGTCTCGAGCGCAGCGAGGCGCTGTTCGACGGTTAATACGGGCGTCTCGGCCACGGGTTCCTGAGCCTCCAGGCAGGGCGCAAAAGCGAGACCGGCCGCAAGGATCACGCCGGAGAAGACGGTTTTTAAACGAGTGATGGATTTTAACATATTACTTTCCAGTTGGTTGAATTCAGAATCATCGCCCTTGGCCAGAGCTCAGTCGGAGGATGAATTTTCTTCAGGTCGCATGAACGGTTTTAATACAGCAGCGATAATGCCAGCCACTCCCCAGCGCCCAATTTGACTAAAAAAGACCGCGTAAACCGCCGCTCCCGCCGCAGTTCTGCAAAACGATTTCTTAACCGCCCGCGATTTCGATGTAACGCACCCGCAAACATGATGTCATCACCCGCATGGAATCTGTTTTGGTTTGGGCGCTGACCATTTCTCTCACCGTGATCGGCGTGTTGGGCGTCATCCTTCCGCTGCTCCCGGGCACCACGCTCATCTTGATCGCGATGATCGCGCACAAGCTGCTCCTGCCCGGCGACGTCTCCTGGGTCGCGATTGGCTGGATTGCCGGCTTCTGGTTTTTGTCCGTCATTGTGGATTTTGCCGGCGTGCTGGTCGGCACGCGCCTCTTCGGCGGTGGCAAATGGGGCATGGTCGGCGCGGGCGGCGGCGCGATGATCGGCATGTTTTTCTCTCTCCCGATGCTGATTCTCGGCACCGTGCTCGGCGCGATCGCAGCGGAGAAATTAATCGCCCGCCGCTCCCATCGCGAATCTCTCCTGGCCGGCGCGGGCGCAGCCGTGGGCTTTATCATTTCAACCATCGGCCGGCTGCTCTGCGCGTTCGCCATGATCGCGATCTTCCTGCTCTCCGCGTGGTCCGCGATGGAGCGGACAACGGTGCCGGAGCTGTTTTAAACAACACTAACCGAGCGCAGCCGGTCGTCCCTTCAAAATCCGGCGATAAAAAGCGTCCACCCCGCTAGAGGTGGACGCTCCGTTCGAAAGGTGATCAGAGCCGGCAGATCAGCAGTTCGCGTTCGTAGACCATTTCTTTTGGCAAGTGGTCGTGGAGATCGATGAAGAGCTCCTCATGCCCGATGACCTCGGTGCGCCAGGCTGCGCGATCAATGCGTTGTAATTCCGTGAACTGTTCGCGCGTGAAATCACTGCCCGTCCAGTCGATCTCCTCATAACGCGGCTGCCAGCCGATGGGCGTTTCCTTGGCGATGGCGCGGCCGCGCGCGCGTTCGACGATCCATTTGAGGATGCGCATATTTTCGCTGAAGCCGGGCCAGATGAAGTTTCCGTCGGCGTCCTTGCGAAACCAGTTCACGCTGAAGATGCGCGGCGTTTCGCTGAGTTTCTTCTGCATCGAGATCCAGTGGCGGAAATAATCGCCCATGTGATAACCGCAGAACGGCAGCATCGCGAACGGATCGCGGCGCACTTTGCCGATCGTGCCGGCGGCGGCCGCGGTCATTTCGGAGCCCATCGTTGCGCCCATGTAAACGCCCGCGCTCCAATTGAACGCCTGGTAAACGAGCGGCACGGTCGTCGCGCGGCGTCCGCCAAAAATGATCGCACTGATGGGCACTCCCTGAGGCGCCTCCCAATCGGGATCGATCGTCGGACACTGCGAAGCCGGCGCGGTGAAACGTGAGTTGGGATGCGCGGCCTTGGCCCCTGTGATCTTCGCGATCTCGGGCGTCCAGGTCTTGCCCTGCCAATCCTGACAGATCTCGGGCGGCTTGCTGGTCATGCCTTCCCACCACACACCGCCATCGGGAGTGAGCGCGACATTGGTGAAGATCGTGTTCTTCGACAGAGCGGCCATCGCGTTGGGATTCGTCTTCTCCGACGTGCCGGGCGCGACGCCGAAGAAACCCGCCTCGGGATTGATCGCGTGCAGGCGCCCGTTTTCGTCGGGCTTGATCCACGCGATGTCGTCACCGACGGTCCAGATTTTCCAGCCCTTGTCCTTGAGCGGCTTCGGCGGGATCAACATCGCGAAGTTGGTCTTGCCGCAGGCACTCGGGAACGCGGCGGCGACGTAGGTCTTTTCGCCCTTCGGATCTTCGACGCCGAGGATGAGCATGTGCTCCGCCATCCAGCCTTCGTCGCGCGCCATGTTGGTGGCAATGCGGAGCGCGAAGCACTTTTTACCGAGCAGCGCGTTGCCGCCGTATCCAGAACCGAAGGACCAGATCTCGCGCGTCTCGGGGAAGTGCACGATGTATTTCTCGGGGTTGCAGGGCCACGGCACATCGGTCTGCCCTTCGGCCAGCGGCGCGCCCACGGAATGCATGCAGGGCACGACACGTTTCTCGTTTTTATCGATCTCCTTGAAAACCGGCAAACCGATGCGCGCCATGATGCGCATGTTGACCACGACGTAAGGCGAGTCGGTCAACTCCACGCCCAGCTGCGACAGCGGCGAGCCCACGGGCCCCATGCTGAAGGGCAACACATACATCGTGCGCCCCGCCATGCAGCCTTTGAAAAGGGACTTCAGCTTTTTGCGCATCTGAAACGGCTCGACCCAGTTGTTGGTCGGACCGGCGTTGTCCTTGGAGAGCGAACAGATGAACGTGCGATCTTCGACGCGCGCCACGTCGGTCGCGTCAGAACGCGCGTAGTAGGAATTGGGCCAGAGTTTTTCGTTCAGCTTGATGAACGTGCCGCCTTCGACCATCTGCGCGCAGAGTGCGTCGTTTTCTTCCTCGGAGCCATCGACCCAGTGAATCGCGGCGGGTTGCGTGAGCTCCGCCATCTTGGCGACCCACTTGAGCAAGTTGGGGTTTTTGCTGAGCGCCTTGGCCGGATTGCGTGCTTTCATACTCGCTAAAATGGCTGCGGTTACGGGGATGAGTAAACCGCAATCCACGCCGGCCCACTGCGTGGATTTACCCTATTTCACCCCGAAATGGTCCCGTTAAGAAACCTCGGGTGCCGGCTCGATGTGCACCGAGACATCGGTGATGTGCAGCGCCGATTCCACCAACGCATCTTTCACCGCGTGCGCGATCGCATGGCCTGCATAAACCGTGATCAACGGGTCCACCTCCACGTGAATATCCACGAGGTGACTCAGTCCGCTTTTGCGCACACGACATTTGTCGAGACCACGCACGCCCGACACGGCCAGCGCGATCGCCCGCACCTGTTCCTCGAAGGCCTGCGGCACCGCCGTATCCATCACGTCGCGCAACGACCGGTTAAAAATCCCCACGCCGTTAAAGACGATCACCGCACACGCCACGAGCGCCGCCCAATCGTCCGCCGACTCATAGCCGTCGCCACCGATCACCGCGATGAGGATGCCCACAAACGCCGCCGCCGAGGTCAGCGCATCGGAGTAATGGTGCCACGCTTCCACGCCTAGCCCGGTGCTGCCTTCCTTTTCACCTTCGCGTGCCATGCGTCGCGAGAACCACCACTTCACCGCCACGATGCCCGCCAGCAACGGCAACGTCGCCCAATGCGGGGTGCGATGCGGCGTCATGATTTCGTGCACCGCGTGCACACCGATCCATCCCGCCGCTGCAAAAATAAACAACGCCACCGCCATCGCCGCGAGCGGCTCCGCCTTCCCATGACCATACGGGTGATCCTCATCCGGCGGACGCGACGCCACGCGAAATCCCGCCCACACCAGCGCCGAGGAAAACACATCCATCAACGACTCGATGCCATCCGCGATCAGCGCATACGTGCCGCCCAGAATACCGCCGGCAAACTTCACGATCGCCAGCACCAGGTTCAGCCAGATCCCGCGCAACACGAGCGCCGCGCTCGTCTTGGCGCGCCGCTGGATGGCGAGATGATGATCGGGTAGCGACATGGTTCGGGGCGGAGCGCGCCGCATGTCACGCAACGCTCCACCGCGAAGCAAGTTGTTTAGCCTGCCCTAAGAAACCTTCAGAAACCCAGATCGGGGTTGCCGTGTTGTCACGGCGCACCGAACCTGCCGACGCCTTTTTAAACCCGACCCATCGTCCTTCGCCCGCCGTTCACCGTGACGATTCGCACTCGCATCTTCCTCGTCTATCTCCTGCTCATCGGCGGCAGCTACCTCTACTTGATCTCGTGGATCCTTGGCGGCATCCGCCCGCGTTACCTCGAATCAATGGAGGAATCGCTCGTCGACACCGCCGCGCTCCTCGCCGCTTCGGTTGAGACGCATTCGACGCCGGACACGCTCAATCTCGCCGATCTTCGTTTCGCGGTGGACAGCGCCTCCCGCCGGCAACTCGACGCCCCGATCTATGGCATGCGCAAAACCGCGATCGACCTGCGTGTCTACGTCACCGACGCCCAAGGCATCGTCCGCTACGATTCCGACGAGGGCCGCGACGAAGGCGCCGATTACTCCCGTTGGCTCGATGTCTCGCGCACGCTCCGCGGTCTCTACGGCGCCCGCGCCACTCGCGACGATCCCGCCGACGAAAACTCGCTCGCGATCTACGTCGCCGCGCCCATCCACGCCGGCGATGCCATCATCGGCGTGCTCTCCGTCAGCAAACCCACGCGCAACATCAACGACCTCGTAGCCGCCGCACGGATACGCGTCCTTCTCGCCGGCGGCATTGGCGGCGCCCTCGTGCTCGCCGCCGGCATCGCCTTCTCGATCTGGATCACCACGCCACTCCAAAAACTCACCGCCTACGCCCGCGCCGTGCGTGACGGTCGCCCCGCCTCATTACCCCGTCTCGCCGGTCGCGAGGTCGGCGATCTCCGCCGTGCCTTCGAGGAAATGCGCGCCGCTCTCGAGGGAAAAGACTACGTCGAGCGCTACACGCAGACGCTCGCCCACGAGATCAAGGCCCCGCTCTCCGCCATCCGCGGCGCTGCCGAGTTGCTCTCTGAAAACGACGCCATGCCACCCGACCAGCGCGCGCGTTTCCTCGCCAATCTCAGGCACGAATCCGCCCGCATTCAGCAGATCGTGGATAAACTGCTCCAACTCGCCGCCCTTGAAGCCCGCCAGGGCTTGACCGACGTCGCGCCCATCGAGCTCAGCGCGCTCCTGCGCGAAACGGCCGGCTTCAGCGAACCCGCGCGCCTGGCCAAAAATCTTACGCTGCGCATCAACGTTTCCGAGCCCGTGACGGTTTCCGGCGAGAAATTCCTGCTCACCCAAGCGCTCACCAATCTCCTTGAAAACGCCATCGCCTTCACCCCGGCAGGCGGGACGTTGACGCTTTCGCTCGCGCGCGACTCGCACCATGCGGTGATCACTCTCGATGACACCGGCGGCGGCTTACCCGATTACGCTCTGCCCCAGGTATTTGACCGGTTTTATTCACTACCCCGCCCCGACACCGGCGCGAAAAGCACCGGGCTCGGCCTGAGTTTTGTGCGCGAGATCGCCCACCTCCACGGTGGCAAAGTCACGCTCACCAACCTTTCCGCCGGCGGCTGTCGCGCCGTGCTCACGCTCGCGACCTGACCGAGACGAGAACGTCACTGACGGTTCG
>JBEVND010000018.1:0-5414 GCA_040508285.1 Rariglobus sp.
TCGGGACAGACATGCCGTCGCATCAGACGCAACCCGGCAGGCGAAGTGTCAACCGCTCAGCCTGTTTCCGCGGGGAAAAAACGCTTGCCAAAGACAACGAGCAAAACCAATTCAAGCCCTCCGCAAGTCTGGGGGTCGATAGCTCAATGGTAGAGCAGCATCCTTTTAAGTTGTTGGTTCCGGGTTCGAATCCCGGTCGACCCACCACCGCCCGCTAACAATTTTCGAGCCCGAACATCGAGCCGGCAGGAATCACCGACGATTGCATCTCGATAAGCGCAGCGACTCACCACGGAGTTCCCGCACGTATACCAATGCGCACGAAAAAACCGGACGAGCATGGCCGTCCGTTTTTTTGTTGTTCACGAAACGCTGAACTGCGCGACGCCGCACCCCGCGCGATCCTCGCTTAGATGCGCGCGCGGTGCGGCTCAGTTTCGCGTAAAAGCGGCGGCGTTCCGCACAAGCTCAGCGCTGCGAGAGCACGGTGCGCTCGTGAGTCTTGATCTCGTCCATAAACGCGAGGCCGACGGGCGTATCGTGACGACGGCAGAACTCGTCCCAGATCAAGCCGAGGGGCAGGGCACGGCTTTCCTCAAAGAGCGCCAGGCGCAACGCATGGTCGCCGGATTGTTCGGCGGCGCGGAGGAGGGCCGCGGGCTCGAGGAGGGCGGCGAGCAAGGCCTTCTGGGCAGCACGCGTGCCGATGACCCACGCGGCGATGCGATTAATGGAGGCGTCGAAATAATCAAGGCCGATGGCGGTGCGGCCCAGGAAGTTGCCGCGCACGAGTTCTTCGAAGATTGCGCGCGTTGCATCATCGAGCGTGACGACGTGGTCGCTGTCCCAGCGCACGCCGCGGCTGACGTGAAGCAGGAGGGCGGGGGCGAATTGGAGGACGGATGAAATCTTATCGGCAAGCGATTCCGTGGGGTGGAAGTGGCCGGCGTCGAGGCAGTAGGCGACGTCTTTGCGCTTGAGCGCGTAGCCCAGGTAAAACTCATGCGAACCCACCGTGTAGGATTCGGCGCCGATCCCGAACAGCTTGGACTCAACGGCATCAAGGTGATGCTTGGGCGAAAGTTTTTCCGCGAAGACTT
Source organism: Rariglobus sp. (assembly GCA_040508285.1). Classification (GTDB taxonomy): domain Bacteria; phylum Verrucomicrobiota; class Verrucomicrobiia; order Opitutales; family Opitutaceae; genus Rariglobus. The sequence continues at coordinate 1,101 of JBEVND010000018.1, forward strand.
TTTCCAAGGATGCAGCAAGGCGGGCGCGGGGGGCGGCGCGGTCAAACGGCGTGTCCTTGGAGCCGTCCGGTATCCAGACATTGGTGACGGTGCGGGTGCCGAATTTTTTGCCGAAGTGGGCGCCGATGCGACGGGAGGCGGCGCAGTGGTCGATCCAGAACTCGCGAATCTTTTTGTCCGGATGCGACAGCGTGCCGTCGGTCGAAAGCGGGTGCGAGAAACAGGACGGATTGAAGTCGAGACCGTGCAGATTCCGCTCCTTGGCCCAGTCAACCCACGAGGCGAAGTGCTTTGGCTCGATAGCGTCGCGATCGACGAGCTTGCCGGCGAAATCGCCGTAGATGGCGTGGAGATTGAGGCGATGGCGGCCGGGAAGAAGTTTATACACCAAGTCGAGATCCTGGCGAAGCTGGTCGAGCGTGCGGGCCTTGCCGGGATAGTTGCCGGTGGTCTGAATGCCACCGCCGGACAGCGTCGCGTTGGGCTTCTCGAAACCGCCCACATCGTCGCCCTGCCAGCAGTGCAGCGAGATCGGCGTGGCGGCGAGGGTTTCAAGCGCGGCTTCGACGTTTACGCCCAGCGCGGTGTAGGTGTCGCGGGCAGCAGTGTAGGCAGTGGGAGAGGCGGTGCGTGATTTGGCCATGATGAAGTGGGATTGGGGAAGCGGTGATCTTACCCCAAAATCGTCGTAAAAAGAATGTGACTCTTGAGCCAAAGCATACAGAATTTGCCCCATCAAAACGCGCGCCGAAAACTTCTCGAAATACCTGCCGTCCGCCAAGGACGCGGCGATCTGGGGTGTCGGCCTGCGAGCAGGCGGGCGTATCACCCATGCTCGCGATCAGGCGTATCCGCCGACCGGGCATCCCGTGGACCATGCGTTCACGTGGGAACACGGCCGCGTGTTGGGCGCCTGGCAGATCGTCTGGATCGCGTCGGGGGAGGGAGAGTTTCAAGGGAAACGTCGCGGCGCCATCGAGCGCGTAACCGCTGGCGAGGCCATCTTCGTCGCACCGGGGCAATGGCACCGCTATCGTCCCTCGCCGCGCACGGGATGGACGGAGTGGTGGGTGGAACTCGAAGGGCCGGTGCTCGGCCGCTTGACCGAAGCGGGCCTCTTGCCGACCTACGCCACCGTGAACCGACAGCTCGACCCGGCGGCTACGTCCGAGCTGATTGCTTCGCTCCACCGCAGCCTTCGCGACGAAGCGAGTGCGGTCGAAGTGGCGGCGGTGAGCTTGAAACTACTGGGTTTATTCACCGCTCAAAACCAACCCGCGGAAGCCGCGCTGGTGCGGGCGGTGCGGCGGGCGGAACGGTTGCTCTCCGAGCGTCTCGCGCAGCCGTTGAACATGCCGGCGCTGGCGCAGGAACTTGGCGTGGGATATGCGGGATTCAGGCGCGAGTTCAAACGCCGCACCGGCCTCGCTCCCGCGCGTTATCTACAACGGTTGCGCCTCGACCACGCGCAACGCCTGATCGGCGCCGGGCCCTGCACATTGGACTCGGTTGCTGAGCAACTGGGCTTTAGCTCGGCCTTTCATCTGTCGGCGGCGTTCAAGGCGCAATTTGGCGTGGCGCCCACGTATTGGCGGCAGGGCACGGGTTAACAGCGTCGCCCTGCGATTCACGCGCCTCGCACCTGCGAATCAATGGCCTTTTCGCGGGCGGAAAATCTTTGCCGTTTGACTCCCGTCGCGAACCGGAGACGTCTTGAAGCGAGTGCTTTCAGCAACATCGACGAATCCGGCTCCAGTGCCCCGCCAACCCGAGGGATAATTTTGGGAACAATCCAAAAATACGCGCATCACACTTCCTCTGAACGTATGTCGACGAAAGCTCAGGAAGTAGCCTTGGACCGTCTCCTTGTTGATCGCATCAAGGATGGCGATGAAGCGGCCTTTAACGAGATGGTCGGTCGCTATTGGGACCGCATCTACGGGATGGTGCATCAACTTCTGCGAAACCAGCAGGATGCCGAAGAGGTGACGCAAGACGCCTTTATCCGCGCGCACCGCGGCCTCGCGAACTTCCGCGGCGATTCCGCCTTCTCGACCTGGCTTTACCAGATCGCCACCAACCTCGCGCGCAACCGCTACTGGTATTGGTGGCGTCGCAAACGCGATAAGACCGTTTCCTTCGACCAACCGGTAAGCGATGACAACGATACTCCTCTTTCCGAGGTCTTCGCGGCCGACGACATGGCCACGCCGGGCGACATCACCGTCACGCAGGAACTCGTCGACCATATCGCGGTCGGCATGGAAAAGATCAGTGCGAAACACCGCGAAATTTTGATTTTGAGAAACGTTAAAAACATGGCCTACGAGGAAATCGCTGAAGTGCTCAGCATCTCCGTCGGCACCGTGAAAAGCCGCATTGCCCGCGCCCGCGAAAGTTTGCGCGATACCATCGGAAAGGACTTCAAGTGAACGACCGTCGTTTTATCGAACTGCTCAACCTTTACCTCGATCAGCACATCTCGCCCGAGGAGGCCGCCGAGCTGGAAACTGCGATTCTCCGCAATCCTGCCCGTCGTCGCACTTACGATCAATATTGCCAGCTTCAACGCGGATGCTCGCTCCTAGGCGAACACTCCCGCGCGTCCGCACCTGCCTCGCACGGATTTGCCCGCTCGCTGCGCGATGCCGAGCGCAAGATCGCCGCTCCACGCTGCGCAGTTATCTGGCGTCCGGTTTACATCGGCTCCTTCGCCGGCGCGATGGCGGCCTGCGTTGCCGTCGTGTTTATCATTAATCGCCAGCCGTCGCTTCAGCCCTTGGGCGTCGAGCAGTTTGCAGATGCCGGCCAAGTCGCGCCGGTTCCAGTCGCGATCGCCGCGGTTCCAGAAGCAGTAACGCCAGCGCGTATCCAGCAATTCGAGTTTCAGCCGGTGCTGGCATCGTCCGGCTTGGGCGCGGTGAGGAACTCGCGTGAGGCCGAGATCGCCGCGAACGACCGCGAAGCTCTTGAGTGGATGCAGCGTGTGGATCTGCTCCCCATTCATAACGTCGTCGTCGACGATCAGACCTTCGAGTCGCGTGCCACGCTGCAGCCGGATAACCGTGTTTTCCGCAGCCGTCATTCGTTGCGCGGCAACGCCGAGTTCACGGCTTTCCAGTTTCAGCGCTGATAAGGGGATCAGTTTGCCCACGCCGGGCATCCTGTGAACCCAAGCCTTCGGTTAAGAACCGAGGGCTTTTTTAATGAGCTGTTCGGTGGTCGCTTTGGGCCCGAGCGCCAGAATCGCGCGGCGAATGGCCTCGTCGGCATCGGCGGTTTTGTAGCCCAAGGCGCTGAGCGCGAGCACGGCGTCGCGGATCTTGTTGTCGGCGGGAGCGGCCGACACGTCTGAACCGGTTCCACTGGCCGAGAGAACGGACTCGGATGAACCCACCGAGCCGACCTTGGCGCGAAGTTCGATGACTAGGCGCTCGGCGGTTTTTTTGCCGATACCCGGGCATTTGGACAACGTGGCGATGTCGCCCGACGCGATCGCGCTTTCGAGCAGCGGCAGCGACAGCTTGCTCATGATGGTAAGCGCCATCTTGGGGCCTACGCCGGACACGTGCTCGATCATCAGCCGGAAAAAGTCGCGTTCAGCGGGCGTGGCGAAACCGTAGAGCGTCTGCGCGTCTTCGCGATAAATCACGAGCGTGTGCAGCTTCACGGTCGAACCGGTGACGGGCAGCTTTTCTGCAGTCGTCACCGGGATGTTCACCTCGTAACCCAGGCCGTTGAGCTCAACAATCGCGTGCAGCGGAGTCGCCGCCGTGAGCAAACCTTGGATCGAGGTAATCATCGTGTGTTTTGAAAAACTCAGCGAAGGCCGAGCACGTCCTGCATGTCGTAAACGCCGGCCGGACGACCGATGACCCACTGCGCGGCACGAATGGAACCGCGTGCAAAAATGCCGCGATCGGAGGCCTTGTGAGTGAGTTCGATGCGTTCGCCGAGTGCGGCAAACATCACCGTGTGGTCGCCGACAACATCGCCGCCACGCAGCGCATGGATACCGACCTCGGTGGAGGTGCGTTCGCCGGTGATGCCTTCACGGCCATGGCGGAGGGCCTCGGCGGTGAGCTTGCGTTCTTCGAGAATGATTTCGAGGAGGCGTGCGGCGGTGCCGCTGGGAGCGTCTTTCTTAAACCGGTGATGCATCTCGATCACCTCGGCGTCGTAGTCAGAGCCAAGGATGGACGAAGCGCGACGCGTGAGGGCGAAGAGCAAATTCACGCCAACGGAATAATTGCCCGACCAGACGCAAGGGACTTTGCCGGCCTCGGCAAGGAGGTGCTTTTTCTCGTCCGCTGC
>JBEVND010000113.1:0-8083 GCA_040508285.1 Rariglobus sp.
CGTGGCGCGCGGCCCGTTGGCTGAGCGTCAACATGTATGACTTTCCTCTCACCGGCGCGCAGAAGACGTTCTTGCGCGGTCTTGGCCAAACGACCGAACCTTCCGTCATGGTCGGCCGCAGCGGGCTCACGCCTGAGTTTTTTGCCGAGCTGCAGAAACAACTGAACCTGCGCGAACTTGTTAAGATCCGCTTCACTGCCGCCGATCGCAAGGAACGCCCCGAACTCCTCGCCCGTCTTGTCGACGAAGGTCGTTGCGTTTCCGTCGGTGCCGTCGGGGCAACGGCGCTGGTTTTCCGCCAGAATCCAGATCCGGCCCGCCGCGTGATCGAGTTGGAGTGATCAATCCATGAAAGCGGTTTTGTCCTCGTCCGGACAATCCAGCGCTTCTTAGTTTTTGCGTTAAACTCCGTCATGTCCGAGTCAGAACCCAACGTCCTCCAGTCCTACGGTTGGGACGAAACGTGGGCCAAAGCCTTCGCGCCCCATGCGGCCATCGGCTACGAACCGGCGCGCGTAGTCGTTGAGCTTCGCCGGCATTACTACGCGGTGCAGACCGCCGACGGCGAGGTGCTCGGCGAACTCACCGGCAAGTTCCACCACGCCGCCGATCGCGATACCCAATCCTACCCCGCGGTCGGGGATTGGGTCGCGGTTCAAATCGCGTCCGACCGCCAGCGCGCGCAGATCCACGCGTTGCTCCCGCGCCGCTCGTGCTTCTCCCGTCAGGCCGCCGGCGAACGTCAGGTCGAGCAGATCGTCGCGACCAACATCGACACGGTGTTCCTCGTCAGCGGTCTCGACGCCAACTACAACGCCAAGCGCATCCAGCGCTTCTTCGTCGCCGCCCGCGACAGCGGCGCGCAGCCGGTCATCATTCTCAACAAGTCCGACCTCTGCGAAGACGCCGAAGCCATCCGCGCCGAGATCGAGCTGCTCGTGCCCGGTATCCCCGTCGCGATCACCAGCACTTACACGCGCAAAGGCCTGAAAGCCCTCACCGAAACCTACGCGTTGCCCGGCCGCACCCTCGCTTTTGTCGGATCATCCGGTGCCGGCAAATCCACGCTCATCAACCGCCTGCTCAGGGACAGCGAGGCGATGCCCACCGCCGAAGTCCGTGAAAAAGACAGCCGCGGACGCCACACCACCACGCGGCGCGAACTTTCGCAGACGCCCACCGGTGCCCTCGTGATCGACACGCCCGGCATGCGCGAATTCCAGCTTTGGGACGCGAAGGAAGCCGTCGAAGACGCCTACCCCGACATCGTGAATCTCGCCGCGCAATGCCGCTTCAGCCGTTGCACGCATCTCACCGAACCCGGCTGCGCCATCCGCGCCGCGCTGGACGCAGGCACGATCCCGGCAGAACGTCTCGACAGCTATTTTAAGCTTAAAGCCGAGCAAGCCGCCAAGGCCCCGAAGCAGCTCAAACCCGGAGCCCACGCCAGCGCCCCCGGCTGGCGCAAAAAAGCCGAGGAAGCCAAGACGCGCCCCTTCCGTCACCGTCAGCACGAAGAGGATTGAGTGAGCTTGCCGCAAATCAGGCCGTGAAAAATCCGGCCGAAGGGTCGTGAACACAGCCAGCCTCGTCCCGGCGGTCGGCAGCAAATACGGTCACCTCGGGCTCCCTCGACAGGGCCGCATAAAACAAAGAAGGCGGCGCCGGCTCCCTAAGCTGGTGCCGCCCGTATCAAATCTGTCGATACATCCCAGAGTTACTGCTTGATCAGGCGCCAGCGCTGATTGGACGCGTTTGTATCTGAATAGATTAACACCCGGCTATTTGCTCCATTGACGTCCAAGCGCCGGCTGGTTGCGCACTGCGGGATCAGTTCATACGAGCCGTCCGCCTGATATTCGCAGGTCCAGCGCTGGCCGGTGCCGTTAATATCCGCGGAGATTTGGATGTAGCCGTTGGCATCCGAGGCGCCGGGAACATCGAGCCGCGCACCGGTCGCGTGCTGCGGAATCAGTTCATACGAACCATCGGCCTGCAACTGAACCTGCCAGCGCTGATTCGAGCCGTTGGCATCCGTGCTGACGCTGACCTGCGAGCCGTTCGCGGTGCCGCCGCCCGTGACGGTCAGACGCTTGCCGGGAGCGGAGAGCGGCTCGAGCTCGTAGATCGCGCCGGCAACCGGGGCGTCGCCGGAATTATAATGGAAAACCCCGCGGCCGCCGGTGGCGAGGAACACACTGTTCTCGTTCTGACGGTCACCGCCCAAGCTGGTTGATCCCGCAATGGTCGGATCGGCTAATTTCACCCAACTCACGCCCAAGTTATCCGAGCGATACACACCTTTTACCGCCGGCGAACCGACGTGCCCATAGATATAGATGGCATAAGCGGAGCCGCTGCCCGTGGTGGCCTTGCCAAAGCTGATCGAGCTCACCTTGCCCACATTGGTGATCTTGGTAAAACTACCGCAGCCATCGGTGGAACGCCACAGGCCTCCGCCCGAGCCATTGTAGGCGGCGTCATCACAAAGCCACACGTCTTGCGCGACCGGCGTGGCCACGAGTTGAGGCGTTCTGCGATTGGAACTGTAGTTGGCAACTTTACCGGCGAAAGTCCACGTCACGCCACCATCGGTGCTGCGATAAACATACTGGGCGGTTCCGCCGGTCGCAGCGTCCCAGGTCGCAAACCCGGCGAGATAGAAATGGCCATTCACGCGATCGGATATCAGCGACTGCGCCGTCACGCCCGACGAATAACCGTCATTATAGATCCCGGTGAACGTTGAGTTGGGTCCGCCTGTTGAAGCGGTCCAAGTCACGCCGCGATCTTTGCTGTAGTGAGCGGGTTTGTCCGAACCGATGGGTATCCACACAAAGTTGGTCGGATCGGTCGCGGACACGGCGATGCGTCCGCCGCCACCCGCGGTCAGTGTGGCCGGCAACGCGGAATGGTAAACGCCGGTGCGCGAGTTATACAGCGGACGATTCGTCCAGGTAAGGCTCGTTTCCGTCCATGAAGTCACGTCATGCGCAAACACGCCGGCTTTGGTCGCACTCGTGGTGTTATTTGCAGTTTGCAGGAACAGCCGGAGCTTCGCGGTCGTGAGCGAACTCACGCCGGTCAAATTGAACTTCAGGTAAGTCCAGCGCGCGTAGCCGGTGTTATCTGTCTTCGCGAGCAAGGTGGTCGCCGTGCCGAAATTGGCCCCGATGCTGGCGCCATCCTGCACATGCGTATCCGCGGTCGCGCCGAGCGTCGTCGTGCCGTTGACCACGAGCTGCGGTGCATTGGCGCCTTCTTTCGAAGAGAACGTCAACGGCCCCACGGCGCTCGAGAGATTTCGCACGACCAATGTCACCGATCCACCGAGGCGTTGCTTGAGATAAGGGGCCACATCCCACTCGACCCACGTATTCGTAGCGCTTGCAGGAATCACCGTGCCGGCGACCTGTCCAAATGTCGCCCAAGTCACACCGCCGTCGACTGAGTAAGCGCCGGTGCCGCCGTAGCCACTGGCTGCGACCCACGAACGCACCCAGGTGCTGTGGTTGCCTTCCGAGAAGTCCAGGCTCGTGGTGTTTCCGTCCACAGGGTCCGTGAACTTGCTGCCCCCGGCGCCAACTGGCCGCGCAGTGATATCCGCATACCGCGCGCCGCCGACGTCCGCCAGACCCGTTAACAACTTCTGGCCCGTGGGCGCGTTCTTAACCGCCAGCACCACGGTCTCCTCCTGACCTTTTTGCAACGTATACCAGGTCGAGCCCGGCGAGCCTCCGAGGTTCTGTGCCTCGCGGGTGCGCTGGACGCCAAAAAAATCACCGAGCCACAGCTCGTTGGAATTCGCGGGATTCACCATCATCGTCGCGATGTTGGCGAACCAGTTGCCCGTCACCGAGGGCGTCCCATCGGGTTCCTGACGAGGCTGATTGATGGTGCTCTGCAAGCTCCACGAACTGCCGGCATTGCCTGAACGCCAGATGCGCGAGGTCATGATATCCGCCACGTAGATCTTGTTATCCGAATCGTTTGGATCGAGCGCCAGCGCGACATAACGGCCGTCCGCCGGGAGGTTTGTAATTGGATTAAGAATACCCGCCGAACGCGTGAGTTTAAACACACCGTTGGTGCCGCCCGTCACATAGAGAATGCCGCTGGACGAAACCTGTGCGCGGCGCGGCGTTGAGAAAACCTGGCTGCCCGACACCGGCACCTTGGTCCAGTTGGACCCGCCATCCGTGCTCTTGTAAACACCACCCGTCGTGCTGGTCGTGACATCAACGTTATCGAATACACCCGCGTAAACGATCGTGCTGCCATTGTTCTTGTCGCACGTCACAAAAATCACCCCGCCCTTGCCGCCCGACGCCACCTGTCCCCACGGAACCGAGGTCGCCGGGATCGCGGTCCAAACCCAGGAGCCACTGGACTGCTTGACGCCTTTGTGGAGACCGTTTTCACGCGACGAATACCAGACGATATTCGAGTTGTTCGGGTCTACTGCGATGCGCTCGCCGCTTTCCTTGTAGGCCACGTTGCCATCGGTGTTAATGACCGGGCTGTTCGGCACGACGTCCCAGGTGAGACCGCGATCTTCGGAGACCCAGATCGCATCGGCCGCGCCCAGGTAAATGCGATCGAGGCTGCTCGGGTCAACCGCCAGGGACTCCACGCCCAACACGTTGCTCGCGCCCGCGACGCCAAAGGGAACTTGTTGATCGGAGATTGATACCCACGTGCCGTTGCCATTGGCATCCCCGGCCGGAACCCAGCGAAACGCGCCGCCGACATCCGTGCGGCAGTAAATCGCCGAGCCGTTCGAGTTAGTGGCGAGACCGGTGACCAAACCGCCGCCGCCAAGCGGAACACTATCCCAAGTCCCCGCAACCGCGGAGGTCACGGACGTGAGAACAGACAATCCAAGCGCCATCGAGGCGCGCAACCAACGAGGTAACAGAGTATTCATTTTGTAATACGGTTTATATGTTCCTCGCAGACGGATCTCGCCGGCAACGAGCCACAGAGAGGTCGCCGGCCGATGAGTGCAGTCGCCCGGGGTTGGGGACGCCTGCGGGGAATTCGCCAAAGGGCTGGGGTAAGCCACACAGTCACCAGCGCCGGCGGCAATCAACCCGCGGAGGTTATCCGGCGGCGAAATTCGTTTGTCTCCGAACGAAACTTTCAGGCGTCATCTGTCCTTTCGCTTTGGTTGCGACGAGGAACCTGTTTCAGTTCCGCGCAACGTTACGTCATGGACTCCTTCGAATACCCCTTTGGTAAGGAACACGATCGCTCAGTCAGTGCGCAGCTTCAGTGGGCTTATCACGGTGAACCCTTTGTCGAGGATCGCGAGTGGAGCATTTTTGTAGAGGTGAGCGCCTCGATCTTTTTTGTCGAAAGCGGTTCGGTCGAACTTGAGTTTGCCAGTGACCCCGGCCGCATCGTGACCTGTGCGGTCGGCGATTTGTTTCTTGGCCGCCGTTCCTTGCGTCGCCAGCGCATCGCCGCCGGCACACGCCTGCTTTCAATCGGCTATGATCTCGTCTGGCCCAGCGGCCGGCAGGTGTATGAGGCGGGGCTCGACCTGCGTATTCCCAACGCGCTCAACGGTGATTCAGGCGTGCTCCATCGTAAGTTGATGAACGCGTCGCGTGCATTGTTCAAAAACCGTCATGCGAACCGCACCCGCGTGGATTTCAGGGACGAGATGCGTTCGCCGCACGCGGATCCCGTATTTTGGGTCGATGATCAGATCATGTTTTGGAACTGGTTCAGTTGCTTGAAACCGGTCTTGAGTGAGAACGGCATCAATCCGTCTTTGATCCTCGTAGCCCGCAGCGAAGTCGTGCGGAAGGTGAAGGACTTCATCGACCGCCGCGCCCTCAATGCGCCGTTTCGAGGAGTGCCCACGGAGTTGCGTTCGTCCGTAAGTTGGCGACGCGTTCAGCAGCTTTTCCACGAGGAACTGCAAACCACCGCCTTTGAATATTTCGAAGCCCGCCGGATTCTCCACGCCCGCCGCCGTCTGCGTATGCCGGGAACCAGCGTCAAAGAAGTCGCCTCCGAATTGGGCTTTCGTTCGCTGGCTTATTTTTCCAGCTGGTTCAAACGACGCATCGGCATGGCGCCCCGCAAGTTTATCACCGCTTATTTCGGCCCTTAAAACGGTTGAATTCAAATCGCTTCATGTGCCGTGCCCTCCCGTCCCCGGCAACGCGATGATCTTCGGGTTTTTGTGCCTTCCTGTCTTTGCGATTAATGCAAATCTGAATTCCGTCTGAGGCTTCACCCGCGTCCAATTTAATAACCAAGCGCCACTCCATCATTACCCATGTCCACGCCACGCACCTACTCCGCCAAAGCTTACTCCGTTTCCAGCGCGACTGCGCCGTTCAAGCCCGACACGATCCAGCGCCGCGAGCCCGGCGACCTTGATGTGCAGATCGAGATTCTCTTCTGCGGCGTCTGCCACTCCGACCTGCATTTCTCGCGCAACGAATGGAGCAGCGCCATGCCTGCCTCGTATCCGTGCGTGCCCGGCCACGAGATCGTCGGCCGCGTAACCAAGGTCGGCCCCAAGGTCACCAAGATGAAAGCGGGCGACCTCGCGGGCGTCGGCTGCATGGTCGGCGCGGATCTCGCCAACTGTCCGTTCTGCAAGGCGGGCAAGGAACAGTATTCGCCTACGCAGATCGGCACCTACGGCGGCACCGAGCCGGTGCTCGGCACTCCCACCCAAGGCGGCTACTCGGAGAGCATCGTGGTCAACGAACACTTCGCACTGCGCGTCCCGACCAACCTGCCGCTGGCCGCCGTCGCACCACTGCTCTGCGCCGGCATCACGACCTATTCTCCGCTGCGCTACTGGAAAGTCGGCCCGGGCAAAAAGGTGGGCGTGGTCGGTCTCGGCGGACTCGGCCATATGGGCGTGAAATTTGCCCGCGCACTCGGTGCGCATGTCGTGGTGTTCACGACTTCGGCCGGCAAAAAAGAAGATGCCCTCCGCCTCGGTGCGCACGAGGTCGTGATTTCCAAGAATGCCGATGAGATGAAAGCTCACGCCGGCAGCTTCGACTTCATCCTCGATTGCGTTTCCGCGGATCACGACATCAACGCCTACCTCGCGTTGCTCGCGCCCGAGGGAAATCTCACGCTTGTCGGCGCGCCGGAGAAGCCGCTGGCGGTGGCCGCGTTCTCGCTGCTCATGGGACGCAAGAGCCTCTCCGGTTCGCCCATTGGCAGCATCGCGGAAACGCAGGAGATGCTGGATTTCTGCGGAGAGCACAACATCACCGCCGACGTCGAAATCATCCCGATCCAGAAGATCAACGAAGCCTACGACCGTCTCCTGAAGGGTGACGTCAAATATCGCTTCTCGATCGATATGGCATCGCTGAAAGCCGAATAACGGATCGGTTCGCGGGCGGCGGAGTTTCGACTTCGCCGCCTGAGCCAGTGGGAAGGCGTCATCAAAGCGTGGCGTTGCCCACGAGCCGGATCGCCTCGGGAGTAATAGCTGCGCGTGAGAGGAATTTGTGAACTCACCATTTTTGGAATTGCGACCCGTGGGCGTTAAAGTGACTTCGTAGGCATTTAATGAGCATTAACCCCCAGTCATCACCTCTTCCGGTGGCAGGCCCCAAGGCCCGGCGGAAGCCGTGGCGCGTGCTGGCGTTTGCAGCGGTGCTCGTGGCGGTGGATTTTATCGCCGGCCCGCAGTATTCGATCTCGGTGTTCTTCGTGCTGCCGGTGATCTCGGCCGCGTGGTATCAGGGTTTCCGTTTTGCGTGTGTGCTGGCGCTGGGCCTAAGCGTGGCACGCTTCCTCTGCCATTGGAGCTGGGGATTCCCGGTCAGCCTGGACATCGCGCTCGTGAATAACGTGATGCGCGGCATCACGTTGATCTTGGTGGCGTTTCTTACCGAGCAACTCGCCGCCCAGATGCGGGAGCTGCGCAAGCGTCAGCAGCAGTTGGAAAACCGACTGCCAATCTGTCCCGAATGCGGTCTCGCCTGTCATGCGAATGGGCAGTGGCTGCCGCTCGACGACACCAGCCCGCTCTCCAAAACCACGCCGCCCCGGAGCCTTTGTCCCGAATGCGAACGGCGGGGTTACGATGTTC
>JBEVND010000123.1:0-4415 GCA_040508285.1 Rariglobus sp.
GGTTATACCAACCACACTCTGTTGCCGGAAGCACTCGAGAAGTGGGGCGTTCCTCTCTTCACGCGCGTGCTGCCACGCCACACGCAAATCGTGTTTGAGATCAATCGCCGCTTGATGGAAGTCGTCGAAGCCAAATGGCCGGGCGACAACCAGAAGAAAGCCATTCTCTCGCTCGTCGAAGAGGGCGGTTCGAAAGCCTTCCGCATGGCCAATCTCGCGGTCGTCGGTTCGCATGCGGTGAACGGCGTCGCCGCGCTCCACACGGAGTTGCTCAAGAAGGATCTCTTCCCTGATTTCGACGCGCTTTATCCGGGCAAATTCCAGAACAAGACCAACGGCATCACGCCGCGTCGCTGGCTGCTGGATTGCAATCCGCGTCTGTCGGAACTCATCACCAGCAAGCTCGGGTCGCCGACCGTCTGGGCGCGCGATCTCGATGTGCTCCGCGGTCTCGAAAAGTTTGCCGACAAGGCGGATTTCCAGAAGGAATTCATGGCGATCAAACGCGCCAACAAGGAGGATCTTGCCGCGGTCATCAAATCGCAGTGCGACGTGGAGGTTTCACCTGACGCGCTCTTCGACGTGCAGATCAAACGTCTCCACGAATATAAGCGCCAGCACCTCAATCTGCTTCACATCCTCACGCTCTATCGTCGCCTCCTTCAGAATCCGTCGCTCGATATCGTGCCTCGCGTATTCGTGTTCGGCGCCAAGGCCGCCCCCGGCTACGACCTAGCGAAGAACATCATTCGCGCGATCAATGTCATCGGTGACCGCATCAACAAAGACGCCAAGATCAACGGCAAGTTGAAGGTCGCCTTCCTGCCCAACTACCGCGTTTCCCTTGCCGAACGCATCATCCCGGCCGCCGACCTCTCCGAGCAGATTTCGACCGCGGGCAAAGAAGCCTCCGGCACCGGTAACATGAAGCTCGCACTCAACGGTGCGCTTACCATTGGCACGCTCGATGGCGCCAACGTCGAAATCGGCGAGGAAGTCGGTGACGACAACATCTTCATCTTTGGCCTCAAGGTGCCCGATGTAGAAAAGTTGGACGCCCAAGGCTACAATCCATGGAGCTATTACGGTGCGGACGACGAGTTGCGCGCCGTGGTCGATTGGCTCGGTTCGGACTACTTCACGCCCGGCGAAAGCCACGCCTTCGGTGCGCTTCACCACAGCCTCCTCGATGGCGGCGATCCCTACAAGGTGCTCGCCGACTACCGTGCCTACGTGCAAGCCCACGAGAAGGTCGATGCCGCTTATCGCGACAAGTCCCGTTGGGCCAAGATGGCGATTCTCAACACTGCGCGCGTGGGCAAGTTCTCCAGCGATCGCACGATCCTCGAATACGCGAAGGACATCTGGACGCTGCCCTCCGTGGCGGTTGTTTAACCCATTGCCCGCCGAACACCGTTTCTGAGCGCTAAGCAGGTGGCCTTCGAGCCACCTGCTTTTTTTGGCTCGGGTAGATCCAAAAAGGCGTTGCTCAGCGACGCACCCACGCGCTGTATCTTTACTTTTAAACCCATGGCCAAGCCCCCGTTGATTCAGGACTTCGAACGCGCCGGACAAGGGCACGTTTTCGCATTTTATAACGAACTCTCGCCCGAGGAGCAGCAGAACCTGCTTTCCGAGGCCGCAGAGATCGACCTCACCGAGATCGACCGTCTCACGAAGACGCTCCTCGCCAAGGGCGCGTCCACCGGCCTCGACCTCGAAGGCCTTGAACCGGCTCCTTTCGAGTTGCGCCCTGAAAACGGCGGCGATGCGAAAGCCTGGCAGGCGGCCAAAATCGCCGGAGAGAAAGCGCTGCGCGATGGTCGCGTCGCCGCGTTCACCGTGGCGGGAGGGCAGGGGACTCGCCTCGGTTACGACGGCCCCAAGGGCACGTTCCCAGTCACGCCGATCAAACAGAAGACGCTGTTTCAGGTGTTCGCCGAAAAAGTGCGCGCCGCCGGCAACCGTTACGGCAAGCCGCTTCACTGGTTCATCATGACCAGCAACGCGAATCACGGTCAGACCGAATCCTTCTTCAAAGATAATGCGTTCTTCGGTCTCGCCGAGGATCACGTGCACTTCTTCCGCCAGGGCCGCATGCCCGCAGTGACGACCGAAGGCAAAATCCTGCTCGAAACCAAGAGCTCCATCGCCATGTCACCCGATGGGCACGGTGGCTCGTTGCGTGCGCTGGATCGCAGCGGCTCGCTCGACCTCATGGAGCGCGAAGGCATCGACATCCTGAGCTACTTCCAAGTGGACAACCCGTTGGTGCGCGGCATCGATCCGACCTTCATTGGCTGGCACGTTCTCCGCGGTTCCGAGATGTCCAGCAAGATGGTCGCCAAGGCCTACGCCGGCGAAAAAGTAGGCCACTTCTGCACTCAGAATGGGAAGTCGATCGTCATCGAATACTCCGATTTGCCAAAGGATTATCAGGAGCAAATTGATCCGGCGACGGGCGCGCTCCGTTACATTGCCGGCAGCATCGCGATCCATATTTTGGATACCAAGTTTATCCGACGCATGGCGCATGGCGACGACTCGTTGCCCTTCCATCGTGCCGACAAGAAGATCCCGACCATCGACGACAAGGGCAACCCGGTGAAGCCGGAGAAGGCCAATGGCGTGAAGTTCGAGATGTTTGTTTTCGATGCGCTGCCGTTTGCCGGAAATCCGGTGGTGATCGAGACACGTCGCGAGGACGATTTTTCGCCGGTGAAAAACGCCGAAGGTTTGGATTCTCCGCAGACCTGCCGCGACGATCAGTTGCGCCAGTTTGTCCGTTGGTTCAAAGCCAACGGCGTTGAGGTCGCCGCCGACAAGACGAACCTGCCGTCCTTCCCCGTGGAGGTGTCACCACTTTTTGGTTACGACGAAGATTCCTTTGCCGATGCCTGGGCCAGGAAATCACCCAAGCCCTCCGTGACCTCGGGTCTTTATCTCGAATAATATTTAACTTCCTTTCATGAGCACGCTCTCCGCGATTCAAGCCGCCGGTCAGGCCGGAAAACTCCTTCCCGAAACTGTTAAAAACCTCACCGCTTGGCTTGATGCCTCGTTGCCAGCCTGGGCGATCTCCAGCATCGACGAGCTTACCACCAGCGGCGCGTGGGAAGAGTTGAATAACCGTTTCTACCGTGACCTCGAGTTCGGCACCGGCGGCATCCGCGGACGCACCATTGGTTTCACGCCGACCGCCGCGGAGACGGGCGTTTTAGGTGAACAGGGCACACCGGCGTTTGCGGCGATCGGCAGCAACATCCTGAACGATTTCACGCTGGCTCGTGCCACGATCGGGCTTTTTCGCTACACGAAAAAATACCTGACTGCGGCGGGTCGTGCTGAGGCGCCATCGCTGGTCATCGCGCACGATGTGCGTCATTTCTCGCGTCACTTCACTGAACTCGCCGCGTCGATTTGGACGGAGCTCGGTGGCAACGCTTACATCTTTGAAGGACCTCGCTCGACTCCGCAGCTGAGCTTCTCGGTGCGTTATCTTCGTGCGCATGCCGGCGTGGTGATCACGGCCAGCCACAATCCTCCGCACGACAACGGATTCAAAGCTTACTTCGAAGACGGTGCCCAGGTCGTGTCTCCGCACGACAAGGGGATTGTCACCGAGGTCAACGCGGTGCCGCTGGCTGGGTTGACCGCGTTCCTGACCAAGAATCTTACGCGTGTGGTCACGCTTGGTCGTCCGGCCGATGACGCCTATCTGGCGGTGGCGTCCAAGGCGGCCATTGATCTTTCCGTCTTCAAAAAGACGAAGCTCAAAGTCGCCTTCACCAACATCCACGGCACGGGTGGCGTGATGTCGGTGCCGTTGCTGGTGCACGCCGGCGCGGACGTTCATGAAGTTAAAGAGCAGGTGGCTTTCGATGCACGTTTCCCGACGGTGAAATCGCCGAATCCGGAGAACGCCGAGGCGCTGAAACTCGCCGTCGAGTTGGCCGAGAAGAACAACTTCGACGTGGTGATGGCAACCGATCCCGACTGCGATCGCATGGGCGTTGCAGTGCGCGGCACGGACGGAAAACAGCATCTGCTTACCGGCAACCAGATCGGCGCTTTGCTGGCGGAGTATCGCCTGACCAAATACAAAGAGCTCGGTATCATTCCCGCCGCCGGCTCGCAAAGCGTGGCAATCGTGAAGACCTATGTGACCACCTCGCTGCAAGACGCGATCGGCCAAGGTCACGGCGTGAAGGTCATTAACACGCTGACTGGCTTTAAATGGATCGCCGCGAAGATCCGCGGCTATGAGGAGCAGCTTAAAGGAGCGTTGCTCAAAGAGCAGGGCATCGCGCTTGATTACGACGCGACGCCATTCGAGACGCGTGTGAAGCTGCTGCAGAAATACAGCACGTTCTACGCGTTCGGCTGCGAGGAAAGCTACGGGTATTTGCCTAACG
>JBEVND010000143.1:0-6062 GCA_040508285.1 Rariglobus sp.
TCGATGTGCACATCGACTTCTTCCGCCTCGGGAAGCACGGCCACCGTGACAGTCGAAGTGTGGATGCGCCCGTTGGCCTCGGTGAGAGGCACGCGTTGAACGCGTTGCACGCCGCTTTCAAACTTCAACTGGCGGTAAACATCCTGACCCGTGATAAGAAAACTGATTTCGCGAAACCCTCCACGTTCACTCAAGCTGGAGCCCATCGGCTCGATTTTCCAGCCGCGGCCTTCCGCATAGCGTTGATACATTCGCGTCAATTCAGCCGCGAACAACGCGGCCTCTTCACCACCGGTGCCTGCACGAATTTCCATCACGGTGTTGCGTGAATCGCTCGGCTCGGGCGGGATCATCGCCGCCAGCACCGCATCGTGAAGTCGGGTGCGCGCGGCCTGTAGATCAGGCAATTCCATGGCGGCGAGTTCCTTCAGTTCAGGATCGCCGGCTGGATCTTTCAGGAGCGCTTGTGCCTCCAGTAACTCCACCCCGGCCTTCTCGTAGGCTTTGTGGTCAGCAATCATCTGCGCGAGCTTTTGCTGCTCACGAGAAATCTCGGTGGCCTTGCGGGCGTTGGAATAAAAAGTGGGCTCCGCCATCTGCGCATCGAGCTCGTCGAGGCGGCGTTGGAAGGGAAGAATCTCGGGCAGCGAATCCATGTTTTAAATACCGGTGGGCGTGGCGCGCAGACTGATTTGCGCATTGCGAAGGACTATCCGAGCGGCTTGGGTTAAGCCCGCTCAACGAAAACCGTGGCACTTATGCCTAACGGTGTTGATCAGCAATGGCCACGACGCTTTTCACTCAGAACATAATCGCGTGCATCTGGGATTTCGACAAGACCTTAATCCCTGAATACATGCAGTCCCCGTTGTTTCGCCGCTACGGCGTCAACGAGCCGAACTTCTGGAACGAGACCAATAACCTCGTTTCCCATTATCGCAAACGTGGCTACCAGCTCTCTGGAGAAATCGCCTATCTGAACCATCTGCTCACTCACGTCCTCGCCGGTCAGATGGCTGGCCTGAACAATCGTGTGCTGCGTGAGTGCGGTCGTGATATTAAATTCTATCCCGGCATGCCGTCGTTTTTCGACCGCAGCCGAAATTTCGTGCGCGAAAAGCCTGAGCATCAAAAACACGAGATCGCGCTGGAGCACTACATCGTCAGCACTGGCTTGGCCGAGATGATTCGCGGAAGCGCCGCCGCCTCGGGCGTTGATGGCATTTGGGGCTGCGAATTCGTGGAAAATCCGCTTCAGCCTGGGTTTCTTAAACAAAACGAGATGGAACTCTCTGCCGAGGCCGAGATTTCGCAGATCGGTATGGTAATCGATAATACGACGAAAACTCGCGCGATTTTTGAGATCAACAAAGGCACTAACAAAAATCCGTCCATTGATGTGAACTCCAACATCAAGCCGGAGGATCGCCGCATTCCGCTGCAGAACATGATCTACATCGCAGACGGCCCGAGCGACATCCCGAGCTTCTCGGTCGTCAAGAACGGCGGCGGCAGCGCTTACGCGGTCTACAACCCGGATTCGACTGCGGAGTTCGAGCAGAACGATCGTCTCCGTCAGGCTGGCCGTATCGATCACTACGGTCCGGCCGACTACGAAGAAAAGAGCCAGACTTCGCGTTGGCTACGACTCCACATCCACAAGATCTGCGACCGCATCGTAGCTGACCGCGAGGCCGCCGTTGCCCAACGCGTCTCCCGTCCGCCCCGGCATCTGTCAGACGGCCCCGGAGAGGATCAGCGGATCAAAAAAGGCCCTGTGCAAACCTCGTTTATTGACGAAACACTGTAATGTTGCCCCTCAGGTTTTCGTGAAAAAGGGAATCGCCTAGAACATTCCTTCAGCCTCCACGGGGGAAACTCCCCTCGTTGCGCGGGCTTGTATTTCGAGCAAGTGCGACCACGTTTGCGTAAGCGGCTTTCGCATCATGAGTTCCCCTCTCATCTTAGCTGGCAAACTGGACGTAGTGTTATTCGCACTCCTTTCCCTCGCGGCGCTTTTGGTGAGCATCCGCATCATCCGGCGCCAACACGCAGCGAGAAACCATCGTCCGTTCACATTCCTGCTGATGACGATTACGGTCATCGCAGGCATCAGCTACGCCGAACTCGCCGATCGTGCTGAACGAAATCAAATACGTCTTCTCGTATCCGGCTTGGCGCCCACTTTCGCCCACGAACTTTCTTCATTAGGGCATGCCAACATCACGCTCGACACTCCCCCTGACGACCCTGGCTACCTCGCCTTGATCGAGCGGCAAAAA
The DNA here is from genome assembly GCA_040508285.1 of Rariglobus sp. Classification (GTDB taxonomy): domain Bacteria; phylum Verrucomicrobiota; class Verrucomicrobiia; order Opitutales; family Opitutaceae; genus Rariglobus. The sequence continues at coordinate 2,283 of JBEVND010000143.1, forward strand.
GCCTGGTTACGACTCAACCCCCACGTTTCTGACATCTACACCTACCGCCGAGCACCCGACGGACGCGTCGTCTTCGTCGTGGATTCGGAAACCGACTACGACCGTGACGGAGAGTTTTCGGGCGAACGCGAAGAGCGCACCTCCATTGGTTATCCCTACGAATCCGCCGATGATAAAAATGATCGTGCCCTCGCCGGCGAAGCCATCTTCGACACCACCGTCGTAGCCGATGAGTGGGGACATTTTATCAGTTTTGAACAGCCCATGTATGACGCCCATGGCCGGGTCGAAGCCGTGCTCGGCATCGATTTCCCTGCCGAGGCGTGGATGGCCGCGATTCTCCACGAGCGCCGGCAACCGCTGATCATCGCATTTATCTTTGTCCTCGTCGTCCTCTGCAGCTCGACGCTGATCACGCTCATGCGCTGTGAGATCGAAGAACACCAACGGACGTCCGTCGCGCTTCGTCTCGCGCGCACCGAAGCCGACCGCGCCAACCGGAGCAAAAGCGAATTCCTAGCTGCGATGAGCCACGAAATTCGCACACCCATGAACAGCCTCATCGGTTTCAGCAACCTGCTCATCGACACGCCACTCACTCCTGAACAACGCGACTACACCCTCACGCTGCGCACCTCCGCAAACAGCCTCCTCGCGCTGCTAAACGACATTCTCGACCTCTCCAAGATCGAGGCGGGGCGCACCCAGATCGAACAAATCCCATTCTCGGTGCGCGAATCCATTGACGCCGTGGTCGGTCTGCTCGCACCCCGCGCCGCTGAAAAAAACCTCCATTTCTCCACCGATAATCCCACAGGCGAACTTAAGATCGTTGGCGATCCGCACCGCTTTCGCCAGGTGCTGATGAATCTGCTGAGCAACGCCCTTAAATTCACCGAGACGGGCGCCGTCACCCTGAGCGTGCGCTGGAGTCCTGTATCGGATCGCACCGGTGTCCTTCGTTGCGATATCGCCGACACTGGCATCGGCATCCCCGAAGACATGCTAAAACATCTCTTCAAGAAATTCTCCCAAGCCGATGCATCGACCACTCGCCGTTACGGCGGCACCGGCCTTGGCCTGGCTATTTCTCGAGAGCTCGTTCAGCTCATGGGCGGCACCCTCACGGTCCAAAGCCGACACCACCAAGGCTCCATTTTCACTGTGCAGATTCCCGCCACACTGCACGACGGCGCCCTCAGCACTCCGGCCGTTCCCATGGTCGGTCGTCCGCTTGATAACGCGGCGGTCGCCCCCGCCGAAACCAAACCCGCCGCGCCCTCCGCCGGCTATGTGCTCATGGTCGAGGACAACGCCACGAACCGTAAGCTCGCCTCGATCATGCTGCAAAAAATCGGCTACGCGGTGGATATCGCGACCAACGGACGTGAGGCTCTCTCCAAAGCCTTTTCGCGGCGCTACCACGCCATCATCATGGACTGTGAAATGCCGGAGCTCGACGGCTTCGAAGCCACCCGCGCGATTCGCGCCTACGAAGCCGCCTCCGCCGGTTCGCCGCACGTGCCGATCATTGCCCTCACCGCCAACGCAATGGAAGGCGTGGAGCAACAATGCCTCGGAGCCGGCATGGACCTGTATCTGACCAAGCCGATCAAGCTCGATCAACTCCGCGCTGCCCTTGCCCGTTTCTCCGAAACCATCGCTTGAACGGCAAATCCACCACGGATGGTTCCAATGCGACGGCTGATCGACACCGCCAGGTAGATCCAAGGTAATTTCACAGCGTGCCTGCTACGCGAGACCCTATTGCACCGCAGGGTGTATTCGGAGACGCGCCGGATCGATCTAGGGCCTAATCAGGTGTGAGGTCGCGCCGTTTTTCGGCGGACACGCTCGAACGGCTAACAAGACGTAAGGCTCCACGTCCAAAATCAACTGTGAGACAGCGCACTAGCGCGCTTTGGCGTTCGCTGCGTATTTCGCAATGATGCCGTCAAAGCTACCATTGCTAAAAAATACTACTAATCGCGGTCGGTCCGTTTCGGCCGTTCCGGCGATGAGTTTTTCAAGCAATTCCGCATTCGTCGGCGCACTCACACCGCGCCCGCCCTGCGCGACCACGTGCGCAATCACGGCCTCGGTGTCGAAACGATCAGCCGCCTTCATCTTATCAGCGCGATTCACCGCTCCCACATATACCTCATCCGCCAGAGCCAGCGCCGACATAAAGCCGGCTTGAAGAGTATTGGTGCGCGCCGTGTTACTCCTCGGTTCAAACACGGCCGTGATCACGGTATTCGGAAACCGGTTACGAAATGATTTGAGCGTCTCCGCCAACGCCGTCGGGTGATGGCCAAAATCCTCGATAACCGTGAGCTTCGGCGAGCTCATCAGCACTTCCTGCCGGCGCTTCACGCCACGGAAACGATTCAGCGGCGATAAATCGAGATGCCCCGGTTTGCGTCCGAGACGAGCCTCCGAATTTCCGCCTGAACTGCCTCCGAATACAGGATTACTCTCCCCTGCCGGCCAGATGGCTAACGCTGCGGCGGTCGCGGCCATCGCCGCGTTACGAGCGTTGTAGATGCCCGGCATAGCCCACTCGACCACTCCCCACGAATCCGTGCCCCAGCTGAGTTCGAAGCGCGCGCCCGCCTGTGTCTCTGAGAAATTTCTGATGCGAACATCATTGTGTTCGCTCGTGCCCACTCGCACCACCCGCGTCCACGGCAGATCGCCTAGCGCCCGCAGATTTTCATCGTCGCCGTTCATCACCACGAAACCGTTACGAGGCACGATTCGGGTTAAATGGGAAAACGTGCGCTGAACATCCGCTAAATCGCGAAAGATATCAGCATGGTCGAACTCCAGATTGTTCAATACCGCCACATGGGGCGCGTAGTGGATGAACTTGGACCGCTTATCGAAAAACGCGCTGTCATACTCGTCGCCCTCGATGACAAACGGATCTGCAGCAGTGCCGAGATGGTTACCCACCGGAGGATCAAGTGGCACGCCCCCGATCAAAAACCCAGGATCGCGCCCGTTTTCACGAAGCAAAAACGCCGTCAACGAAGTCGTCGTGGTTTTCCCATGAGTCCCTGCGACCACGATATTTTTGCGGGCTTTGAGAACAGTATCGTTCAACAAAGCCGGGAGTGAGGTGAAAGTAAACGTGCGCTCATCCAAGAGCCACTCCACCTCAGGATTGCCACGGGACATCGCATTCCCGATCACGACAAGATCCGGCGCCAGCCGGGCTAACCGAACAGGATCGTAGCCCTCATGGAGAGTGATACCTGCTTCCGCTAAAACGGTGCTCATCGGAGGATAAACGCCGGTATCCGCTCCTAAGACCTCATGCCCCGCCGCCCGCGCCAACAGCGCCGCGTTCCCCATCGCCGTCCCGCAGATGCCCATGAAGTAGATTTTCATCGATAATCCCGACGATGAATCAAACGAACATCTGCGGTGAAGCTATATCCGACCAGAACTGAAAATATCTATTTAAAGCAGCCCACAGAAGTATCTTACCACTACAGGCCCTTCGCCTTTAAATCTACCCTACGAGTATAAACCCGTGAGTTCGCCTGAACAATATCCCACCACGTTCCGCTAGGCGTATAGCCAGTCGGCGGATTCTCAAATAAAGCCAACTGCTGCGCACCTTCAGCACTCAGGATTCTCACAAAAACCTCAACCGAGTCCGGAAACCCAGTGGTGTAACCAGCGGGCGTCGAAGACGTAGCAGCATAGTTATCCGTGGCAGAAACTGGAAACTTGAGGGTAGTCCCCTCAAATACACGCACTCCAAAATCT
>JBEVND010000154.1:0-3237 GCA_040508285.1 Rariglobus sp.
CGCATCTGGGTGCTTCCGATCTCTGGCGGCGAGCCGTTCGCCATCACGCCGCCGCTCCGCGGCGTCACCGCGCCGTTGTGGGCACCGGATGGGAACCGGCTGCTGTTCTCCGCTGTTGTGACCGCCCCGGAAATCCGCAGCGCGCTGGAAAAAGAAAAATCCCCGCTGGCCGCGCTCGCGTTGCCTTGGCCAAACGAACGCCCGGGCCCGCCGAGCGACCCCGTTAAGACCGCCGAGAAGCCTGCACCCGACGCCAAAAAACCGGCCGACAGCAAAGCTCCCCCTCCTCCGCCCAAACCCTCGCCCGACGGAAATCTGGCGGCGCGCCGCGCGTGGCTCGCCCTCAACGAAACGCGCAACAATCCCGCCCTCACGCATCGCCTCGATCTCAACGCCGGTCTCGCCGGCGAGGGCGAACTTGAGTTCACCCATTTGTTCATCGTCGAGCGCGCCGGTGCCGCTCCCGTGGATATCACGCCCGGCTTTGTCTCGTATACCCACGCCGCATGGCTTCCCGATAGCGCATCGATAGTTTGCAGCGGCCCCGCATCGGCCAATACACATCCGGATCGTGGCCTTAAAAACCAGCTTTTCATCCTCAAGGCTGACGGAAAAGAACTGCGCCCCCTCGCCTCCTCCGACGAGTTCTCGCTGGATCATCCGGTGGTTTCTCGCGACGGCAAACTCGTCGCCTGCACCGCGCAACCCGCCAAGAATCCGGCCGACCTGAGCTACGGACAAACCCGCGTCGCCACCGTCGATGTCGCCGACGGAAAACTGAAGATCGTCACCGCGAAGTTTGACCGTTCCGCCCAAAGCCCCGCGTGGTCCACCGACGGCAAATTCATCTACTTCACCGCCGAGACGAGCGGCAACGTCCCACTCCACCGCGTTCCCGTCGCCGGCGGCAATGCCGAGCGTATCACCAGCACGGATACCTGGACCGGCGGCTTCTCCGTCGGAGACAACGATGTCGTCTTCGTCAGCGCCCGCGCCGCCAACCCCGGAGAGCTTTACCGCACGCGCCTCAACGGGCGCGATTCGCGCATCCTCACCGCGCACAACAGCGAGTGGTTGCGCGACAAAAAAGTCGCCGCGCCTGAGCGCCGCAAACTCAAGCAACCCGACGGCACCGAGATCGAATACTGGGTCGTAAAGCCGCCCTACCTCGAAGGCGGTTTTCATTATCCGCTCCTCGTTCTGGTCCACGGAGGCCCCGGCTCAATGTGGGGCCCGGGCACGCCTTCGATCTGGCACGATGTGCAGTTTTTCGCAGCGCGCGGATACGGCGTGATCTTTGCCAACTTCCGCGGCTCGTCGGGCTACGGCGAAAAATTCCAACGCGCCAGCTTCCAGCAATGGGCCACCGGTCCGTCCAGCGACGTGCTCGCGACTGCCGACGCCGTCGCAAAGGAAAACTGGGTCGATCGTGACCGGCAGGTGATCTTGGGCGGCAGCTACGGCGGCTATCTGACCGCATGGATCGTCTCGATCGACCAGCGCTTCAAGGCCGCCGTCGCGGCCCGCGGCGTTTATGATCTCACGACCTTTCTCGGCCAAGGCGACGCGTGGCCGCTCGTGCCGTGGCATTTCGGTGGTTATCCGTGGCAGCCCGAGATTCGTAAACTCCTCGATGCGCAATCGCCGCTCACCCGCGTAGAATCCATCCGCACGCCGCTCTTGATTAAGCAAAACGACGCGGACCACCAGACCGGAGCCGCTCAAGGCGAACTCCTCTACCGCAGCCTGAAAGTGCTCGGCCGCCCGGTGGAGTTCGTGCGTTATCCGCGCGCATCGCATAATCTCAGCCGCACGGGCGACCCCGACCAACGCATCGATCGTCTCGTGCGTTTCGATGAGTTTTTCCAACGCTTCATCGATACGCCCGCGCAGCCCGTCCCGCTCCCGCCGATCGTGCCCACGCCTCCCGCGCCGATGTCGGCACCTACGCCCACCCCGCCTCCAAAACCGACTGCTCCTCTCGCGCCCGCAAAGCCTGAGGAAAAACCGGCCGACTCCATGATGGGCGGCTCCATGGAAATGATGTCGGGTGGTAAATAATCATCGAAACCAACCGCCTCGCGGTAATTAAACTGCAACCGGAATGCTTTCCGTGAAACCATTCCATCTCACATGAGCACTCCGGACACGCTGCCCGCACCCGTAAGCGACGACCAGACCGTGCGTCGCCTGATTGAAACGCCCGCGGCCATCTTCCCGCCGCAGTTGACCGTCCGCGAAGCCACCGAGCGCATTCGCGAAATCGTTAAGACCCACTTCGTCACCTACGTTTACGTCGTCGATCCCGACAACCGCCTGCTCGGCATTGTCACGATGCGCGACCTCTTGCTCGCCCCTCCCGACACTGCGATCGAGCAGCTGATGCTTCGCGATCCCTTTACGCTGAAGCCCGACACGCCGCTCCTCGGCGCGATCAAATCGACGGTGAACAAACACTACCCGTGCTATCCCGTTTGTAACGACGAGGGCCGCCTCGAAGGTATCATTTGGGGCGCGAAGTTGTTCGCCGCCCAAGCCTTCGAGATCAGCGCCCAAGCCGGTAGCATGGTGGGTGTTGATAAAGAAGAGCACACCACGACCCATTGGAAACGCAGCTTCCGCTTCCGCCATCCGTGGTTGTTGATCAATCTCGTCACGGCCGGCATCGCCGCAAGCGTCGTCGGCGCGTTCCAAGGCTCCATCAGCAAGGTCGTCGCGCTCGCCGTTTTTCTTCCGCTCATCGCCGGTCAGTCCGGTAACACCGGCTGCCAATCACTCGCCGTCGCCCTCCGCGGCATGACGCTTGGCGAACTCAAACCGGGACGCGCCAAGTTCCTCCTCGCCAAAGAAGCGATCCTCGGCGCGCTCAACGGTTTCGTGGTCGGCGTCCTCGCCGGCATCGGCATGTGGATCTTCGCCTCCATGCAAAAAACCCCGGAGCCACCCCTCATTCTCGCCGTCACTGTCTGTGCCGCGATGACGATTGCCTGCACCGCAAGCAGCATGGCCGGTGTCTTGGTCCCGGTGGCGCTGCGGCGCTGCGGCGCGGATCCCGTGACCGCATCCAGCATCTTCGTTACGACCTCCAACGACATTATTAGTATGGGCTGCTTCCTCGGACTGGCGACTCTACTGCTTCTATAAAGAGTGTGGAACGTTTACCCACGAACTTTACCCACGAACATCTCTCATGAAACTTTCTGCCACTCTGGTTACGCGCCTCGAACGCGCCGCACG
>JBEVND010000190.1:0-3680 GCA_040508285.1 Rariglobus sp.
TTCATCATCTTGGCCTTCGGTGCAGTGCTGACCTCGTTCTACATGGTTCGTCTCTGGCGCCTCGTGTTCTTTGGCGCACCGCGCACCGATGATGCTTCCCACGCGCACGAAGGCGGCATCTCGATGACGCTGCCACTGATCGTTCTCGCACTCCTGTCGGTGGCCGGTGGATACACCGCGATCTACGGCGGCGCGTTCAACGGGATCTGGTCGCAGATCCCCGTCGCTCATGGCGCGGCTCACACCACGATCCTCATTGTCAGCGTTGTGGTGATGGTGCTCGGTGCCGGTGTTGCGCTTGTTCTCTACAAGCCCGCTCCCACCGACGCACTCGCCGCCAAGGCGCCCGGAGTGTTCGCTTCGCTCACGTTGCTCAAGGGCTCCTTCGACAGCGTTTACAACTGGTATGTCTCCAAGGTCCAGCAGCGCTTCGCCCTCGTGCTCGAGTTCCTCGAACGCATTCTTCTCTCCGGTCTTATCATTCGCGGACTCGCTGGCGTGGTCGGTCTGGTCGGTCTAGGCGCGCGCGCGACGCACACGGGCAGCCTGCACACCTACGTTTACTGGTTCCTCGCGGGCGCGGCCATTCTCTGGGCCTTTGCCGGCGGCTGGCTCAACTAACGCACTTTCGTTTTCAACGTCATGTTCTCCCATCTTCTTCTGCTCTCCATCCTCGCGCCGCTGGCGGCTGCGGTGGTGGTCGCCGCCTTGCCGACCCGCGCGGCCAAGGTTGTTGCTGCCCTTGGATTTCTGCTGCCTGCGCTGATCGCGCTGCATGTGTGGTATCATTTCCCGGTCGGCGCAGGTGCCGGCTATGAGTTCAAATCGGTTTACGACACCGGCCTCCAGAGCCTCGGCATCAAGCTCACGCTCGGCCTCAACGGCATCGCGCTTCCGCTCTTCGTGCTCGCCGGTATCGTCGGCCTCGCGGCCGGTCTTTACGCGATCCAATCCGGTGCCGAGCGCCTGAAAACCTACCTTTCGCTCCTGCTCGTCATGCAGGCCGGTTTGATGGGTGTCTTCGCCAGCGTGGACATCTTCTTCTTCTATTTCTTCCACGAACTCGCGCTCATCCCGACGTTTATCATGGTCGGCATCTGGGGCGGCAAAGACCGCGGATACGCCGCGATGAAGATGACGATTTACTTGACCGTTGGTGCGATGCTTTCGCTCCTCGGCCTCATCGCCATCTATTACAAGAGCGGCGCCGAGAGCTTCGATCTCATCACGCTGCGCGCCACGCTCCTCGAAGGTGGCATCAAGGCCGGCACGCAGAACCACATTTTCGGCCTGCTGATGTTTGGCTTCGGTATCCTTGTCTCGCTCTGGCCGCTGCACACATGGGCTCCGCTCGGTTACGGTGCCGCTCCGAGTTCTGCTGCGATGTTGCACGCGGGCGTGCTCAAAAAGTTCGGTCTCTACGGACTCGTTCAAATTGCCGTGCCGATGCTTCCGCTCGGTGCCGCCCACTGGGCGCAGCCTCTCGCGTGGTTGGCGATCGCCGGTAACATCGTTGTAATCGGGTTCATCACCATCGCCCAACGCGACCTCAAGCAGATGGTCGGTTACAGCTCTGTCATGCACATGGGTTATGCGTTTCTCGGTGTCGCGACGCTTTCCGCGGTCGGCGCGGGTGGCGTTGTCCTCATGATGGTGGCGCACGGTTTCTCGGTCGCGCTGATGTTCCTCCTTTCGACCAGCGTCTATCATCGCACCCAGACCTTCGATCTCACCGAAATGGGCGGCCTCGCGCAAAAAGCTCCGGTGCTCGCCGCGTTCTTCGTGACCGCGACCATGGCCGGCATCGGTCTTCCCGGTCTCGCCAACTTCTGGGGCGAACTCACCATCTTCGTCGCCGCGTGGGAATTCTCCAGGACGCTCACCGTGCTCGCCGTGTCGGGCGTGGTGATCTCCGCGATTTACGGACTTCGCGCTGTTGCCCGCATTTTCTTTGGACCGACCACGGAGGCGTTCAATAAAGTCATCGCCGAGAAACCGCCCGTCGATCTGCGCTGGTCTGAAAAGATCCCCGCGCTGATTCTGATCGCGGCGCTGTTCTTCATCGGCTTCTGGCCCAAGTCCCTTTCCGTCCCGCTCAATGCCGCGCTGGAGGCCGTTTATCCGGCCAAGGCCGCCACTATCACCATCGTCGGCCAGTAATTTTGTAATCCGTCCATGTCACCTGAACTTCTCAAGGCCGCCGCTGAATCCAATCGCTGGATGGCGATCGCCCCCGAGCTCACGCTCGGCTGCCTCGCCCTGTTCCTCCTCGTGCTCGAGGTCTTCCTGCCGAAGAAGAACCACGCGATCATCCCGACCGTGGCCATCGCCGGTCAGATTGGTCTGTTGCTGGGCCTGCTCTTTAATTTCCAGTCGCCCTACGTCGGCACGGAAACGTTCAACGGCCTCCTTCGCCACACGCAGGAAAGCCAGTTCATGCGCGCGTTTTTCCTGCTCACGTCGATCCTTGTCAGCCTCCTCGGCGTGGTGGCGCTCGCGAAGCAGAAGATGCCGAAGATCGAGTTCTTCCATATCGTGATGGTCGTCTCCGCCGCGATGATGCTGCTCGCGCAGAGCAATCACTTCGTCCTCCTGTTCGTCGCCCTCGAGACGGTCACGGTCGGATTCTACATTCTCGTCAGCTATTTCCGCACGAGCCCGCTGTCGCTTGAGGCCGGTCTGAAATACCTGATCACCGGCGCGCTGAGCTCCGCGATCCTGCTCTTCGGCATCGTTCTCCTCTATGGCGTGGCAGGTAATCCCACGCTCCCCGGCTTCTCGCCCGAATCGATGAGCTTCAACGCGCTTCGCGTGTTCCTTGAAGCCAACCCAGACAACTTCCTCGCCAGCGTCGGCATTGTTTTTGTCCTCGCCGGTGTGGCTTTCAAGATCGGTGCCGTGCCGTTCCAAATCTGGATCCCGGACGTTTATCAAGGCGCGCCGACTCCCGTCACCGCGTTCCTTGCCGTCGCTTCCAAGGCCGCGGGTTTCTCGATCCTGCTGATCCTCACTCAGCGCGTGTTTGGTTCTTACTATTACCTGACCGTGCCGGTGCTGTCCGTCATGGCGGGCGCCACGATCCTCTTCGGAAATCTCGCCGCGCTGACGCAGCATAACGTCAAACGCCTCATCGGTCTCTCGGGTGTTTCGCATGCCGGTTATTTGCTCATCGCGGTGATTGCAGCCGGCAGCCAGCCGCTCGCTGTGGGTGCGATCTATTTCTACCTCTTTGCCTACCTGCTCGCTTCGTTCGCTGTGTTCGGCGTGATGACGCACGTCGCCGGCGCCAACGACGCGGATCAAGACCTCGAGCATTACACGGGCTTGGCCAAGTCACACCCGTTCCTCGGTGCGGTTCTGGCGATCGGTCTCGGTTCGCTGGCCGGTATTCCCCCGCTCGCCGGCTTCATGGGCAAGCTCTTCATCTTCATCGCCGCATTCAAGGCCGGCCTCTACGTGCTGCTGGCCATCGCGATCGTGGGTGTGATCGTATCCATTTATTACTACTTCGGCTGGATCAAGTCCGCCTACTTCCAAACGTGGAGCGCTCCGGTGCTTGAGGGCGAAACCGACACGCGTCCCGCCCGCACCCCGGTCAGCCTCACGGCGGGTGTCACCTTGGCCACTCTCGCTGCGGCCACCGTTGTCCTGGGCTTCTACCAAGGCGCGCTCGGCGAATG
>JBEVND010000254.1:0-8370 GCA_040508285.1 Rariglobus sp.
CGCTGTAGTGCGGGCGAGGATACGCTCGAGCAGCACGTCGAGTTGCGCTGCATATTTCTCTACCCGGCGTTGGAAGATGCCGCCGCCCACCAACGCCGGCACGGCAATGATCAAGCCGATCACGGTCGCGGAAAGCGCGAGAGAAACACCGCTGGTGAACTTCGCCGGATCGGGCATACCCGTTTCGCCCGAAATACTGGAGAACACACGGATCAGCGACCACACCGTGCCGGTCAGACCGATCAACGGCGCGCCGGCGTAGATCACATCGAGGTAAGGGATACCGCGTTCCATACGCACGACTTCGAGGCGGGCGAAAGCCTTCACGGCGTCGGGATCGTTGGGGTGCTGCTCTGAAAATGCGATGATGCGCGAAAGCACCGAATGGTCACCGCCGCTAATCGGTCGACCGGCAACAACCGCGTCCACCAAGTCATCGGGCAAGATCGCGGAGCCGCGCAACGCGAAGCCGCGCTCGACCAAGATAAAGACCAGCACAATGGAGCAAAGTGCGAGCGGATAGATGAGGACGTCGGCCCCCTTAAAAATATCGATGACGGCGAGAAGCATGGAAAATGGGTGCGGTAGTGACACCACGCGCAGGCGATGGTCACAAAAAACCGGCAGGCCTCAGAAAGACCTGCCGGTTGAAAAGGCGCAAGCTCGCGCCGAACATAGACGCGGTATCATGCCTCGTTTGGCGTTCCTGCTACGCAGGGAACGCAATGAGGCAAGATGCCCGTGCCTACTTTTAGGCCGCCATATAGGGAAGCTTGCCGGCGGTCGCACGCACGTCGGGCAGACCGTCGATGAGCTCACCGATGGCGTCCCAGCGTCCGTTAACGAGGGCGTCGCGGGCGGATTCGCGTTGAGCGATTTTGACGGACTGGCCGGCGAAGCGGGCTTCGAGCTTCTCGAGATCGATAGTGACCTCGACTTGCGGATCCTTCTCCACGGCGGCAGCGATCTTGGCGATATCTTCACGGGCGGCAGTCACGCAGGGCATGCCGAGCGTGGTGCTATTACCGAAGAAGATCTCGGCGAAGTTTTCCGCGATGATCGCCTTGAAGCCGGCCTTGGCGATCGCTTGCGGAGCGTGCTCGCGGGAGGAGCCGCAACCGAAGTTTGCGCCCGACAGGAGGATCGTCGCGCCCTTATGCTCGGGCTTGTCGATCGGATGTTCGATCTTGTTACCTTGCGGGTCGTGACGAACGTCGAAGAAGACAAATTCGCCGAGACCGTCGAATGTGACGCACTTCATGAAGCGCGCCGGGATGATGCGGTCAGTGTCGATGTCATTGCCGGGCACATTGACAGCGCGGCCGGTGACGGAAGTGATTTTTGCGAGAGCCATGATATTATTTAAAGTAGCGAGTGGTGGGTGGCGGTTAGCGAGTAGATCGGACGTTGCAGCGAGTAGGCGAGCGGCGGTGCGAGCGTGATGCTCGTGACGTGGCCCCCACCCCACTCGCTGCTTCGGATCAGTTGACCGAGAAGACCTCGCGGGCGTCGGACACCACGCCGGTAACGGCAGCGGCGGCGACCATGACCGGGCTCATCAACACGGTGCGACCGGTGATGGAACCTTGGCGGCCCTTGAAGTTGCGGTTGGACGACGAAGCGCAGAGCTGGTCGCCGACGAGCTTGTCGGGATTCATCGCCAAGCACATCGAGCAACCGGCGGCACGCCACTCAAAGCCAGCTTCGGCGAGGACCTTGTCGATGCCTTCTTTTTCGCACTGAAGGGCGACGATCTGCGAACCAGGGACGGCGATGGCTTTGACGCCAGCGGCGACCTTGTGGCCCTTGATGTATTTCGCGACCTCACGGAAATCCGAGAGACGGCCGTTGGTGCAGGAACCGAGGAACGCGACGTTGATCTTGGTGCCCTTGATCGGCTTTCCGGCGGGGAGCTTCATGTATTCGAGCGCCTCGATAATACCGGCCTTCTCGTCGTCAGACGTGGCGGTTTCCGGGCTGGGGATGTTCTCGGTGATCGAGATACCCTGGCCGGGATTGATGCCCCACGTAACGCTCGGCGCGATGTCGGCGGCGTCGATTTTCATGACGTCGTCGTAGGTCGCATCCGCATCGGAAGCGAAGGACTTCCAGCGCTCGACCGCGGCATCCCAAGCAGCACCCGTCGGGGAATAAGGACGGCCTTTCAAGTAATCGAAGGTGGTCTGGTCGGGATTGACGTAGCCGACGCGAGCGCCGCCCTCGATGGACATGTTACACACGGTCATGCGCTCTTCCATGGTGAAGCCATCGAAGGTGCTGCCCGCGTATTCGTAGGCGAAGCCGGTGCCGCCGTTCACGCCGGTGAGGCGGATGATGTGGAGAATGACGTCCTTGGCGTAAACGCCGGGGCGCAGCTTGCCGTTGACCTCGATACGGCGGACCTTGAGGGCGCCAAGCGCCATGGTCTGGGTGGCGAGCACGTCGCGCACCTGGCTCGTGCCGATACCAAAAGCGATCGCACCAAACGCGCCGTGGGTGGACGTGTGGGAGTCACCGCACGCGATGGTGGTGCCAGGCTGGGTGATGCCCTGTTCGGGGCCGACGATGTGAACGACGCCCTGTTTGCCGCTGGCGCGGTCGAAAAAGGTGACGCCATATTCGGCGCAGTTTTTGCGAATCTCATCCATCATGGCCTGCGCGAGGCTGTCGGCGTAGGGCTCGACCAACTCGTTGGTGGGAATGATGTGGTCAACCGTCGCGAAGGTGCGGTGCGGATAAGCCACCTTCAGGCCGAGATCACGCAACATGCCGAAGGCCTGGGGGGACGTGACCTCGTGGATGAGGTGCGTGCCGATGAGCAACTGCGTCTGGCCGTTAGCCAGCTTGCGGACGGAATGTGCGTCCCACACTTTTTGGAAGAGCGATTTAGCCATGGTTAAGGAGGTCGAGGTTTTCAGGAGCGGGGCTCCCGTGGTCGAAAACAGACGATCAGATTACCAGAAACTTGCATGCTTGGGAAATACTTGTTCAGTCACCAGTGATGCCTCGTGAGTATCAGTTCGATTATGAGTTACGTCACCTCGTTTACTTTCTCGAGGTCGCCCGCCAGTTACACTTCCGAAAAGCGGCCGAAACACTGGCGATTGCTCAACCCGCTCTGAGCAGACAAATTGCTCAATTAGAGAACGTCCTTGGCACTCCGTTGTTTGTCCGTTCTCGACGTCGTGTCGAACTCACCCCTGCCGGTCGTGCACTGGCGGCGCGAGTCGAACCTGTGTTGAAGGCGTTGGCAAAGGTGCCTGGCGAACTCCAGGCGTTGGCGGAGGGCGGGAGCGGTCACATCAAGGCAAGTTTCACCGGTCTCGCCATGGCCACAGTTTTGCCCGCGATCCTGCGGGATTTCCACAAACGTTTCCCCGGAATCCGTCTGGAGCTGAGCGAATCGCCAACCTCCGCCCAACTCGTCGCGCTTCAAGCAGGCGAGATCGCGTGCGGTTTTTTCCATCCCGAGGCCACCCCGACACCCGGCTTGAAAACCAAGCTCCTGCTGCGCGAGAAAAACGGTGTGCTGCTCCCCGCCGACCATGCGCTCGCGCACCAAGAGTCGCTCCACTTGCGCGACTTGGCCGCAACGCCGTTCGTGTTGTTTCCGCGTGCCTACAATCCCGGCTTCTACGATCGCATGCTTGCCGCTTTTGCCCGGGCGGGAGTCACACCGCACATTGCCGAGGAAGTGTGGCCGCGCGCCAACGGCGTGGGCTTTGTCCGCGCGGGAATTGGCGCAACGTTCATGTGTCCGTCGGAGGCGAAACAGCTTCCGCCCGAAGTTGTTTTTCGACCGCTCGAAGGGCCCAGCCCAGAAAGTCGCTTGGTGCTCGGTTGGAAAAACACCGCCGAACTCGATCCCGCACTCGCCGCGTTTTTATCCGTCACCATCGGAGCGACGACCGACGAAGCCTGATTATTTAAGCGTTTCGACCAAGGCCTTCAGCTCGCGGTCAAGCTGACTGCCCACCTCAGGTTTAAGTGTGCTGCGTGTTTGGGTGAGAATCTGCAACGCATCGCCCTTCCGTTTTCCTGCAATCAAACGGTCAACCATTGGCCGCGTCACCCGATCATAAAAATCCATGCCGCCACTTGGCCCGTATTGTTGCAGAACCTGCCGATAAACATGCGTCGCCTCAGCCGGCGCCGCCTGATCCATCAACAAAACGGCTTGGTCAACGCCCACATCCGTCCGCCCACCGCTCCGTCCACGTCGGACTAACGCACGCTCCTCAAATTCAGCCGCGCTACTTTCGCCCCGTGCACGAAGGCTGGCTGCCAGTTCACGAATGAACCGCCCGTTCAAATCGGGATAGCGCTGCATCGCCTGCGCCGCCTCTGTTAGCAGCCCCTCCCTCACACGGGGCGCTTCGCTGCTACTCGCAGTAAGAAGCAACTGCCACGCGTCCAGATTGCGCCGCTCGTAATTCACTGCACGACGAGCGGCCGTCGCAGCCGCCTTCGGGTTGTTCATCTTCAGGTAAAGCTCCGCGAAAACCTGATGCGACCACGACTGTTTGTAGGGAGGTAGCCGCCGAAATCCTTCGCTCAAAAACCCGAGTTCGTGATCCGAAAGTGGCATCCACGTTTGTGGATCGTCCGCCACGCCGATCACATAACGCTGCTCTGCATAGCGACCGCCATCGAGTTCCCATTTGCGCCCTAGGCCGAGATAACCAAACCACGCATGCCGACCGTCACGTCCAGCACCCGAAAACAACAGCGTCGGCACTCCCCTCGCCTTCCCGCTCTGCGTTGCGAAATACGCCTGATCGACACAGATGCCGCCCTCGCGCCGGATCTCTTGCAAATCATAACGGTCACCCGGCCACACGTATTGCTCCGCTTCAATACGATCTATCCGGTAGCGCACGGATTCATAGCTCTTCACCCACTCAGCCAGCGGAAACCTTACGGTTTGTTGCGCCCAGATAAGCTCAGGGAAAGGTGCCACGATATCCACGACGAACTTGAGTTCCGCGGCAGGCAGGCTGTTGAGTCGTTGCAACGTCACTTTGCGCTGATCCGCGTCCACCAAAAAACGAAAGGCCGCCAAGGCTGGGGGAAGTTGGCGCGGTAATACTTTCTTGGATACCTGCCAATGAGGCCAGTGCGGGGGTGGCTCGGCGTCATAAACGAGCGCGATCGCCAGACCAAGTTGCGCGTAGTCCCCGAACCGGACCGGATCGGCGGCGCGCAACTCCTGCAGCGTGGCCGCTACCCGTGGCAGACAATCATAGGGCGACAACAGGCTGAAAAAACTTTCCGAAAAAACCCGTTCACCCAACAGCCACGTAATCGTGTCGGGTTTCAGTTTAGCAGCAATAGGCTCATCGGGCAGCGACAGCACGTCCTCGATCGGGATATTAGGATGGAGCCCGCCGTCCTTCTTCAAGAGGTCAAGCCACCGGCGCCCGGCAGCGGACTGCGACTGGCCTAAAAAGTCCGCCCAACGCGCGACATAATACCAAGCGACTGCGGCGTTTTCTTGTCGCAGTTCGTAACCGCGAATCGCACCTGAAAATAATCGCTCAGACACCGCCGGCCACCCATCTGAATTCGCGACCGCCTGCACCGACTTAATGCGTTCAGCCGTGGGTGCACGCGTGAACCAGTCATCAGGAATCAGAGCCTGCGGTTGAGCGTTTGCGGCGCCCAAAAACAAAACGACAACGGCAGCCGCCCAGCTCAAACGTATCTTCAGGCAAAGACGCAAATTCACGCGCAACACGAAAGAAAAGCGTGAGAGTATTGCGTCGATTGCAACGAACAAAAAAGCCCCGCAGTCTCATCGACCACGGGGCTTCGGAGCGCTCTAGGCTTCTTACTTAATTAAGAGGCAACGTTCGTGTCGGGGGACGGCTGGCTGGGGCTCTTTTGCTTGAACTCAAGCGCCTCGCCATTGCGGGTCACCAGGATGGTATCGCCGTCCTTCACGTCGCCGCGAAGGATCGCCTCTGCCAACGGATCTTCAAGGTAGTGCTCGACCGCACGACGCAGCGGGCGTGCGCCATATTTCTCGTCATAACCCTTGTCGATGAGCAGCAACTTTGCCTCGGTGCTGAACTCCAGTTCGATTTTGCGCTCAACAAGACGCTTCGCGAACTTCGTGACCTCGAGCTCCACGATCTTGACGAGATCGTTCTTCTCCAGCGGACGGAAGAACACGATGTCCGAGATACGATTGAGGAACTCGGGCTTGAAGACCTTTTTGGCTTCTTCGAGCACCTTTTCCCGCATCTTTTCGGAATCGCTGAAGCTGGATGCCGCGGCGGCAAAGCCCATCGAGGTCTGGCGCTGCAGAAGCTGCGCACCGACGTTCGATGTCATGATGATGATCGTGTTTCGGAAATCGATCACGCGCCCGAGCGAATCGGTCAGACGGCCGTCCTCGAGGATTTGCAGGAGAATCTGCAACACATCGGGGTGCGCCTTTTCGATTTCATCGAACAAGATCACAGCGTAAGGCTTGCGACGGACAGCCTCGGTCAATTGACCGCCTTCGTCGTGGCCAACGTAGCCGGGAGGCGAGCCGACCATGCGCGAGACGGCGAACTTCTCCATGTATTCGCTCATGTCGATTTGGATGAGCGCTTCCTGGTTGCCGAACATCTGCACGGCGAGCTGCTTGGCAGTCTCAGTTTTGCCGACGCCGGTCGGACCGACGAAGAGGAACGAGCCGATCGGACGACGCGGATCCTTGAGGTCAGCGCGCGAACGACGCAGGGCACGAGCGATGGCGCTCGCCGCGAGCTCTTGGCCGATGACGTTGCGTTGAATCTCCTTTTCGAGGTCCAGCAGCTTCTCGCTTTCCTTCTTTTCCATGCGGGAAAGAGGAATGCCGGTCCAGTCGGCGACGACCTGCATCATGAGGTCTTCGTCGATGGTGATGCGCTGCTCTTCGCGAGCTTTCTTCCATGCCTCGGTGGCTTGCTCCTGCTTGGCGCGGAGCTGCTTCTCGGTGTCGCGGTATTTGGCCGCTTCCTCGAAGTGCTGCTTGGCAATGGCTTCTTCTTTTTGCGCGCAGACCTGCTCGATCTCCTTGGAGAGATCCTCGATGTCGGTCGGACGCACGAGTTGAGAGATGCGGGCGCGCGAGCCAGCCTCGTCCATCACATCGATCGCCTTGTCGGGCAAGAAACGGTTGGTGATGTAACGATCAGACAGCTTGGTGGCGATCTCCAGCGACTTGTCAGTAAAGATAGCTTTGTGGTGATCCTCATACTTGGAGCGAATGCCCTTAAGGATGGTGATCGTGTCTTCCACAGACGGGGGCTCGACCTTCACTGATTGGAAGCGGCGATCCAGTGCGGAATCCTTTTCGATATACTTCCGGTATTCGTTGAGGGTCGTCGCACCGATGCACTGCAGTTCGCCACGAGAGAGCGCGGGCTTGAAGATATTAGACGCGTCCATCGCACCTTCGGCGGCACCTGCGCCGACGATGGTGTGCATTTCGTCGATGAAAATGATGACGTTCTTCGCGCGCTTAATCTCGTCCATCACGGCTTTGATACGCTCTTCGAATTGGCCGCGGTATTTGGTGCCGGCGACCATGAGGGCGAGGTCCAACGTGATGACCTTCTTATCGAGAAGGATCTCGGGAACCAAACCTCCCGCAATCTCCTGAGCGAGACCTTCGGCGATCGCCGTTTTGCCAACGCCAGCCTCACCAATGAGGACGGGGTTGTTCTTGGTGCGACGGCACAGGATTTGGATGACGCGGCGAATTACGAATTTGCGACCGACGACCGGGTCAAGCTCACCCTTGCGGGCCAACTCGGTGAGGTCGCGACCAAATGCCTTAAGGGCGGGCGTCTTTACTTCCTTTTTGTTGCCGCCCTCTTCGCCACCACCGCCGGCACCGCGCTGCGGACCGCCAGCCGAAGCTTCTTCGCCACCGCCGCCGCCACCTTCCCCACCAGAGAATTGTGGATCGAGTTCGCGGAGGATTTCGTTGCGGGTGCGCTCGATGTCGATGTCGAGAGATTTGAGAACGCGTGCAGCGACACCTTCACCTTCGCGAAGGAGACCGAGCAGGATGTGCTCAGTGCCGACGTAAGAGTGATTGAGCGCCTTGGCCTCCTTGCCGGCGAGCGCGAGCACCTTTTTAACGCGAGGCGTGTAAGGAATGCTGCCCTGCGTCTTCGTTTCCTGGCCGGTGCCGACCTGTTTCTCAACGGCGTTGCGCACCGTTTCGAGGTCGAGGCCCATCTTCTGAAGAACGCTGACGGCCACGCCTTGGCCGAGCTTGATCAATCCAAGAAGGATGTGCTCGGTGCCGACGTAGTTGTGGTTGAACCTGTCCGCCTCCTTGCGGGCCAGGGCGAGGACCTGCTGCGCACGAGGGGTGAAATTATTCAT